>NZ_CM139247.1:5010000-5221291 GCF_054817885.1 Methylobacterium sp. CM6244
TGTAACTGCCGGTGCCGATATCGGTCATATCGGTCTCGACAGTCACGACGCCTCGATCGTCGAGGCGAACACGCGCGCCGGACTTGACGTTGATGTTGTTGCGGAATGCGGAAGCGACACCCAGCCCGACGAGCCAGCGTCCTTCGTGGACCTGACCTGGCTTCGCGATCCGCTTGTCCCACCCGAACTTTGCAGCACCCTGGCGCAGGCATTCGACGAGGCTGCGCTGGGAGAACCGGCGCTCGGGCTTCTCGGGATCGACCTGCGTGTCGTTGCGAATACGGAACTCCACCGGATCGATCCCGATGCGCTCGGCCATCTCGTCCATGGCGATCTCGAGCACCATCAGGCCTGGAGCCTCACCGGGCGCGCGCATGGAATTGCCCTCCGGCAAATCGAGCATGGCGAGGCGGGTCTGGGTCATGCGGTTGGCGCCGCCATAGAGCAGGCGGGTCTGCTGCACCGCAGCCTCCGGCTTGCCGCCGGGCAAGTTGCCGGACCAGCTTTCGTGGCCGATCGCCGTGATCGTCCCGTCCGGCGTCGCGCCGAGCCGGATACGCTGAATCGTAGCGGGGCGGTGAACCGTGTTGTTGAACGTAAGCGGCCGCGTCAGGGCGACCTTCACCGGTCGCTTGGCGGCTCGCGCGCCCAAGGCGGCCATCACAGCCTCCGAACGCAGGAATAGCTTGCCGCCGAACCCGCCGCCCACGAAGGGGGAGATGAGGCGGACCTTCTCCTTCGGCATACGCAGGGTCAGAGCGAGGTCCCGCGTCCCCCAATCGATCATCTGGTTCGAGGTCCAGACGGTGAGGCTGTCGCCGTCCCAGGAGGCGATGGAGGCATGCGGTTCCATCATCGCATGAGCATGGTCGGGTGTCGTGTAAGTAGCATCGAGCTGGATGGGCGCCGCCGAGAAAGCCCCCTCGAAATCACCGATCGATGTATCAGAGGGCGCGCTCGCGAGCTTCTCCGGCTTCCCGGTGTCCTTCACCGCCGCAAGATCGAAGGCGCCCTCGGTCTCGGTGTAGTCCACCCGCACGAGCGCTGCGGCTGCGCGCGCCTGCTCGAAGGTTTCGGCCACCACCAGTGCTACGGCTTGATGGTAATGCTCGATCTCCGGGCCACCCAGAAGCTTGGCGGCGTTGAGCTTGCCCTTGTCGAGGGGGCCGGCATTCTCAGCGGTAACGATAGCCAGGATACCGGGTGCCGCCTTGGCAGCGCTCAGATCCATCGCATTGATCCGCCCTTTTGCGATGGTCGCGCCGATGACATAGCCATAGGCTGCCTTCGACTTCGGATCGTACCAATCGTAGGCGTATTGCGCCCTGCCCGTCGTCTTGAACGGACCGTCGATCCGGTCCGTGGGCTTGCCCACCACCTTCAGTTCGTCAATCGGGTTCCGACCCGCGGGAGTGTCGAACTTCATGGTTCAGGCCCTCGCTTCGGTCAGGACGGCGCCAAGTGCGCGCTCGGTCAGCTTCAGTTTGTAGGCATTGTCGTCAGTCGGCCTCGCATCCGCGAACAGACGGTCCGTCACGGCCTTCGCTCCCTTCGGAAGCTCCGCTTCGGCGGCCTCGTCACGCCAGGGCTTCGGAGCGACACCACCGATTGCCACGCGCCCGCTTCCGTCGCGCTGGATAACGGCCGCCACGGAGACCAAAGCGAACGCGTATGAGGCGCGGTCCCTGACCTTGCGGTAGATATGCGTCCCCGCCACCGGCTTGGGGAGCGTGACAGCGGTGATGAGTTCGCCGGGCTGCAGGCTCGTCTCGATCTGCGGCGTGTCTCCCGGATTGCGATGAAACGCGGCGATGGGGATCGTCCGGGTAACTCCCTCACCGTTCACCGTCTCGACATGAGCGTCGAGGACCCGCATGGCCACGGCCATGTCGCCGGGATGCGTGGCGATACAGGCTTCACTGGCACCGACCACTGCCAGCTGGCGGCTGATACCGCCGATGGCGGAGCAACCGCTTGCAGGCTGGCGCTTGTTGCAGGGCTGCGCAGTGTCATAAAAGTAGGGGCAGCGGGTTCGCTGAAGCAGATTGCCGGCCGTGGTCGCCTTGTTCCGTAATTGGCCCGAGGCACCGGACAGAAGAGCCCGGCTCAGCACGGCGTAACCGCGCCGCACCCGCATGTCGGCCGCCAGATCGGTGTTGCGCACCAAGGCGCCGATCCGTAAGCCCCCCTCCTCCGTCGGCTCGATCGTATCGAGAGCCAAGCCGTTGACGTCGACGAGGTGGGTGGGCGTCTCCACCTGTAATTTCATCAAGTCCAGGAGGTTGGTGCCGCCGGCGATGAACTTCGCGCCGGGGACGCGCGTGATGGACGCAGCGGCTTCGGCCGGTGATGTTGCCCGCTCATACGTAAAAGACTTCATGCCTGCCTCCCCGCAACTTCGGACATGGCATCGACGATGTTGGAGTAAGCACCGCAGCGGCAGATGTTGCCGCTCATACGCTCGCGGATCTCGTCAGTGGTGAATGAAGCGGTCGCGGTGAGATCAGCGGCGATATGACTTGGGATGCCAGCCTTGATCTCATCGAGGACCGCAATGCCCGAGCAGATCTGGCCCGGCGTACAGAACCCGCATTGGTAGCCGTCATGCTTGATGAAGGCTGCCTGCATCGGATGTAACTCGTCAGGCTTCCCCAATCCTTCGATGGTGGTGACGGTATCGCCCTGGTGCATCACCGCCAGGGTCAGGCAGGAATTGATGCGTCGGCTGTCGACGATCATCGTGCACGCCCCGCATTGGCCGTGGTCGCACCCTTTCTTTGCACCCGTCAGGTGAAGGTGCTCGCGCACGGCGTCGAGGAGGGTCGTACGAGTATCGAGGTCGATTTCGTGGGCCGTTCCGTTCACGGTCAGCGAAACCTTGGACATGACGGGGCCTGACGCATCGCGAGAAGCAGCCCACGCGGCGGAGGGACAGGCAACGGCGACGGCACAGGCTGATGCTCCTGCCATCAGATCGCGCCGGTTGAGTTCGAGGTCTTCAGTGCCATGCATGGCGTTCTCCGAGCCTGAGCCATAGACATAAAATTCCGTTGAGCCATGTCGCGGAAGTCTTCGCGAAGCTTCGACTAGCCTCCGGCAAACGCTCAATGGTCAACAGCTTTCCCTGATGATGCGAATTAGCGCAGGCACACCAGACAGCAACGCTTTGGAAAAGTTCTAGAGCACGAATGTGCGTACGCACACATGACCTGCTGGCACGATCACTCAGCAGGAATTGTTGTGACGTGCCGGACGGTCTGACGCTGAAATCTTGCATGGGAGATCTATGCGACAAACATACGACAATAGAGCCGAAAACGGCAGTGCCGCGGCTGACTGATATTCATCAAATGAGTGAGAAAAAGTGGGTCCCGGGGCCGAAGCCCCGGGTTCTGTTTCGACGGTTACCCTACCGCAAGATGCTTACGCCGCGAGGCGGGCATCCATGACAACGTTATCGTTGGCATTTAGAGTTTTGGCCAAATATTTGGAACAGGGGTTACCTGCGCCAAACCGGTCGAGTCCTTACCGACGCTCTCGCGATCCCTTTACCGCCCAGTCGATCCTATTTCGCCCCCATCAGAAACGCATCACGATGCGCTTTTGGTGGAGGCGCCGGAGTACTGCCCTCCGGGTCCTGAAACGTTATTACGAACCGGTCATCAAACGCAGGCTCGATATAGGCTTGGTGGGCTGAAAAGTCCAGATCCGTCGCCGGGACGTGCGGATGGCCTCACCGCCCCACCCGCGATTTTTCGCCGTCACCGCAACTGCCGGCGGGATTGGGGATTCTGATCGGACAAGAGCCGGGCATGAGTCCTGCGGGAGACCGCTCCCCGCGCAGCCCGGCCAAGGATCGACAATGGACACTTCGCCTCTTTCCGCCCCGGATTTCAAGGCCCCCGCCATCCTGCTGTCGGGCCCGGTCGACAATGCGATGTACAAGGACTTCCGTCGCCAGTTCGACGCCGCCTGCGAGCGCGATCTTGTGGTGGTCGAACTCACGACCCTCGGCGGCGACCCCGAAGTAGCCCGTATGATGGGCGAGGATATCCGCTTCGCTAGCGAGGTCACGCCTCACCGTCGCCTTGTCTTCCTCGGAAAGGCCGCGATCTACTCCGCCGGCACGACCCTCATGAGCTTCTTCGCCCGCCCCAACCGCTATCTCACGCGGGGGACGCGGCTCATGATTCATGAACGCAAGATGGCGAAAACTCTCGAGATCCACGGCCCGCTGACCACATGCATCGCCAGCCTAAAAGCGACGTTGCACGAGATCGAGACCTCCATCGAGATTCAGAACGAGGGTTTCGCCAACCTCGTAGCCGGCTCGAATGTCACCCTCGACGAGGTCATCGAGAAAGCGCCGTACAATTGGTACATCGAAGCTGACGAAGCCAAGCGTCTCGGGCTGATCGAAACGGTTCTCTGAAAACTTCCCGCCGAAGTATAAGTCGCTTCGGCGAAGAAGAGCGTAGCAAAAACCATTCAACAGCTGCACTCGACCAAACGTGGTTGGGCGCAGCTCTCTTCACCGGTACGAAATCGTCGGCAAATGGCCGATGTCATACCGGGCTGTCCCGGTGCTCTACCGCCTCCATCACCGACAGGTAGACACGGTCCGGCGCAAACGGGGTCGCGGTGAGCCGTGCACCCGTCGCGTCGCGGATGGCATTGGCAAGTGCCGGAGCAACCGGGTTGAACGGGCTCTCGCTCATGGATTTCGCGCCGAGCGGGCCAATGCGGTCGTAGGTGTCGGCAAAAAAGACCTTGGTGCGGGGTACATCGGCGAAGGCTGGGATGTGATAGTTGCGGAACGTCTGCGTGACCACACGCCCCTCGTCATCGATGCGCACAGCCTCGTACAAGGCCGCACCGATCGCTTGGGCTACGCCACCCTCGATCTGCCCACGGCATTGCATCGGGTTCATGACCCGGCCGGCATCGGCGGCATGCAAGCTATCGAGGATGCGCACTTCGCCGCTCGACCGGTGCACTGCGACCCGGAAACCCTGGACGTTGAAGGCGACGGAGCGCGGCGAGCCATCTGCCTTGCCCCTGCGCACGATGGGGCCATCCGAAAGGAGGTCCGAGAAGCCAATATCCCCCGACGGGCTCGAGACGCCGTCGCGGTGTACACGGTATTGATCGGGAGCCCCCCCTCCCCTCTCGGCGGCAGCCTCGCGGAGGCCCTGCGCCAGCGCAAGTGCGGCTTTCAACGTCGCCTGCCCGGCCACCACGATACCGGTCGATCCATAAGCACCGGTGTCGTGGCCGATGCGGTCGGTGTCACCGTGGCAAAGGGAGATGCGGTCCGGGATCGTGCCGAGGGCGGAGGCCGCAATCTGCGCATGAACCGTGGTCGTCCCGTTGCCGAACTCGGCGGTACCGACATCTAGAGCGTAGGTCCCGTCCGCTCGAACCGCGATTCGCGCTTCGGCGAAATGCCCGCGCGGCGGGATCGTGTCGATCATCGCCAGGGCCATCCCTGTGCCGACGAGCCAATCAGCGGAAGGAATGTCCGCCGAGGCGAGCTCGCGCATGGCGGCTGCAACGAGATCGAGGCACTGATCGAGGCCGTAGCTTCCGTATTCCACGTCGTGCGGTTCGAGGCTGTTCGACACCATCGGATCGCCGGGGCGCACGACGTTGCGGCGGCGCATCTCGAACGGGTCGAGGCCAAGGCCGCGCGCCAGTTCGTCCATGGCCGATTCCACCGCGAAGATGGTCTGGCTCAAGCCATAGCCCCGGAACGCGCCGCTCGGCAGAGTATGCGTATAGACCGCATATCCGTCGACACGCTTGTTGGGGCAGCGATAGACGCCGATCACCTCGTTGCAGCCATGATGGATCACGCCGCCGGCATGGTTGCCGTAGGCGCCGGTATTGGAGACCACATTCAGCGCGATCGCCGTCAGAGTGCCGTCCCGGCGGGCACCCAACTTTACGGCCACTCGCATCGGGTGGCGTGTCGTGGTGGCGCTGAACTGCTCCTGACGTGTCAGCTCCCATTTGACGGGGCGACCGGTGGCGAGAACGGCGAGCGCCACGAGATCTTCAGTCAACATCTCCTGCTTGCCGCCGAAGCCGCCGCCGACCCGGCCACAGAGCACCCGCACCGAATCGCGCTCAAGCTCGAGGAGGTCGGTCAGCGCATCGCGGGTGAGGAACGGCGTCTGGGTGCTGGAGCGGATGACGAGGCGGCCGTCCTCATCGCGCCAGCCGAGGGCTCCGTGGGTCTCGAGATGGGCGTGCTGCACGCGCTGGGAGTGATAGGTCGCCTCATGGATCAGGTCCGCCTCTGCGAACCCCGCCGTGACGTCGCCGACCTCGCCATGTACCTCTGCAGCGAGATTAGGATGAGAGAGGCGAGGCGGCGCATCCTCACCCGCCCGGTCGGCACTGTCATGGACCAGGGGGGAGCCGGGTCGCATGGCCTCGTCTGGATCGAGCACCGCATCGCGGATCTCGTAATCGACGAGGAGCGCCGCACAACCAGCCTCCGCCGCTTCCTCGCTAATGGCCACGACGGCCGCGACCCGCTGGCCGATGAAGCGCAGAATCGGATCGAGAATCCGCGTATCCGCTGCGTCGTCGAGGGGATTTTCATGCCGCCCGGTGGAGAAGCTCTTCGCCGGCACATCCTCATGCGTGAAGATGGCCACGACACCCGGCACGGCCAGAGCAGCCGCCCTGTCGATCCGTGAGATTCGCGCATGGGCATGGGGCGAGCGCAGCACCTTGAGATGGAGCAGGTCGGGCACGGCCAGATCGAAGGTAAAGGCGCCATCGCCCGTGACGATCCCCCTCCCCGCCGGGGCCGGGATGCTGCGCCCGCACGGCTCGCCGTCACCATCCGCGAGGCGTTCGACGCGCGCCACCCCCGCGACGGCGTCGGCGATGGCGCCATATCCGGTGCAGCGGCAGAGATTGCCCTTCAACGCGGTGGCGAGATCGCTCCTTTGCCCCTGATCCAAGACCGATGCGGTCATGATCATGCCGGGGGTACAGAAGCCGCACTGGTACCCCTGGGCGTGGAGGAAAGCCTGCTGCATCGGGTGTAATCCCGCCGTCTCACCGAGCTCCGGCGCGCAGGACCCAGCCAGCCCTTCGATCGTGGTGACGCGGCGCCCCTCGGCGCGGAAGGCGGGCAGCAGGCAGCTATGGACCGGCTCGCCGTCGAGATGGACCGTACAGGCGCCGCAATCCCCGGCATCACAACCTTTCTTGACCCCGAACCAGCCGAGTTCGCGCAACATCGTGCGCAGACATTGGCCGGGCCGTGGCGATGCATCCTGCTCCTGGTCGTTGACGTGCAGGATCATGCCGGAGTCTCATTCTCGAATTCGCGCCTGATCTCTTCGGCGAGGCTGAAGGTCATGTGCCGCCGCCAATCCGGCGCGCCGTGAACGTCGTCATGATACATCGCCATTGGCACCGCCTCGGTGATGGCAGCGGTAAGCGCTGCCTCATCCGGCAGCGCGGGGAAGACCAGGCGCAGCGGGCGACGCGTCGAGGCCGTGATGGTCAGAGCGAAAGAACCTCCTCGGTCCAGGGTACCGATCAACAGGGCACCGGAACGTCCATTGGGGCTCAGGGAGATCTGGCGGAAGGCAGTCCGGCGTTCCAGCGCGGCCACGGGGAGATCGACGCGCCGAAGAATTTCTCCGGGCGCCAGGACATTGCATTGCGCGCCGATGATGAGGTCGACGATGGCGACCTCACGGTCCGCCCCCTCGGGCGTCCAGACGAGGCATGTGCCCTCCAGGGCCGTGGCGAGCGCGATCATCGGCGCGGCCGGCAGCGCGAGGCAGATGTTGCCTCCCACGGTGGCCATGTTCCAGATCTTGAACGATCCGAGCAGCGCCCGGCAGCATTGCGCGAAGAGCGGCGACGCGCGCCAGGAGACCGGCAGATCGAGACGAAACAAGTCGGCGATGGTGCAAGTCGCGGCGATGGAAAGGCCACGCTCACTCACCTCAAGTGCTTGCCAGCCGAGCCGGGAAAGATCGACGAGCCGGCGCGTATGCGGCTGGGGCTCGGAGAACAGCCACGTCCCACCGGCCAGCCACGCATCGCCGTCCTGCCAATTGGCCAAGTCGAGGCGAGTCCTCGGCGTGGCGACGGCGCCGACTGAATTCAGGTCCATCCTCGAAATCCATGAATGATCAGGCCGAGAGACTGCCCGGTCGAGACGACAATGGGAAGCGCCCGGCGAGGGCGAACGCGTCGGGTCCGCAGCAATTTCAGTGCCGCCTGTGATCGCGTCTCGCGCACGACGCTCCGCCCCGGTAATCTGCTGCGATGGAGCTACTCATCGATGCGTTTCTCACGACAAGGCGCTCACCGGGCGCAACCTTCGGGAGCCCTGTCGTGGATCTGATGGCGAAGGCGCTCGAAGATCCCTCTACGACTTGGAGTTTCGGCAGTTTCGGCGCGGTTGCGAGCTTTCTCCGGGACCCGGCTGAAGAAGCGCGGTCCCTGCCGGACGCGCGGATGGGTCTGACCACGACACGGGGAGCCATCGCCCTCGACCCAGACGCCGACTGTCGACCAGTTGCTTACGAAACAGGATTCGCGTTCGGCTGGAGTCATGCCGTCGCCCTATGCCTGCCCGATGATGCCTGCGCCATGAATAGACGGTCGGTCATCACCGAACTCGGCCCCGATCACCATGCAGCAAAACCCGAGGACCGCGACGGTATAGTGTTCGATCTCGGTCTGAACCTACTCGCTGTCGATGCCTGTATTCGGACGAACGATCCCGGGACGATCGCACTGCTTAGAATGGCCGCCGGAGAGAACCTATTCGGACCCGGCGATCCCATCGCCGCTCAGCTCGTCGCCGCCGGTCCTCATCGCGTCTTCGTCACCCGAATCGGGCGGATCGAGGTGTTTTCGCCCATCCGCATCGAAGCGGGATCGGCCCCGGTCGGCCCGAGGACCCATCTCCTGCCGAACATCCTGCGTCTCGGCCGAACCCATCCCGCCACGGCTCCGATCCCGCCCGGCTGGGTGCCCTGCGGCGCAATCCACCCACCTCATCCGTGCAGGGACAGTGCCGGGGGGAGAATTCCCTTTCGGCGCGAGCGGCATGAGGCTTTTCAAGCCATGCTGGCGCGCTGGGGCGACCCTGACCTGCTCGTAGCGAAGAAGGGGGAAGCCGTCATCGGACGCCATGCGAGGAGCGCGCGGCGAGCGGGCGAGGCTCAGGAGGCGTGCCTGCGCGGCGAAAATTCGGAGTGACGGGCCGGCTTCGGCACGGCGAGAGGAGCGCTACGGGCCCTTCCCGGCGAGCTCCACGGCGAGGGCCGTCAGCGCGCCGTCGGGGCGGATCAGCTCGTCGAGAATCGAGAAATGGTCGTGGCCGGGCAGTTCGGCGAAAGTCGAGGCGTTCCCTGCGCACCGCCACGCACGGTCGTAATCAGCGGAATGCCGTCGCAATTCGGGCAATTCGTTCGATCCGCACACGATGGCGAGGGGCTTGTCCGAATGCGGCACCTGCCGGATCGGCGAGAGCGCCTCGATTTCCGCATCGGTGAGGTGCAGGCGGTCGTCGAGCTCGGTGTGCCGGATCGGTTCCAGATCGAACACGCCGCTGATGGCGAGGCCCGCATCGACCTCGGGCCACGCCATGGCAAGCGCCGCGAGATGCCCGCCCGCCGACCAGCCCGAGACGACGAGGCGACGGCGCCCCCTCCCCTCCTGCAGACCGCGCAGGAACACCAGCGCCGCCCGGATCTCGGCGGCGATCTCGGTGAGGCTGGCCTCCGGCGCCAGGGTATATCCCACCAATCCCACATCGAGACCGTGACGCGACGGTCCTTCGGCCATGCAGGCGAAATCCTGGCGCGTATTCCTGATCCAGTAGCCGCCATGGATGAAGACGAGGAGCGGCGCATCCTCCGCCCCGCTCCGGAACAGGTCGATCCGGTTCCGCTCGGCCGGCCCATAGGCAAGGTCGAGCGTGTGGGGGTGGAGCGCGCGAAACGCGGCGCTCCGGGCACGCCAACCGGACAGTCGCGCGGCAGAATCGGCGACGGCGCGGGTGTTGTCGTAGGCGCGGCTCAGGGTCTCGCGGTCCATCCGGCGCCAATCGCCGGATCGCGACGCGGCCCCGATCATGCGGCCACGGGGGCGTGGTGGCTGTGGAGCTGGGCCGAGAGCATCCGGCGCACGTCGTTGAAGGCCGGGCTCGACACGTCCCGGCGGCGGGCGAGGTCGATTCCGTGGATCGCGTCGATCCGGCCGGGGCTCGGGGACATGACCACCACCCGGTCGGCGAGGAAGATCGCCTCCTCGATGGCATGGGTGACGAACAGCACCGTCAGGCCGGTGCGGCTCCACAGGCCGAGGAGCTCGTCCTGCAGCCGCTCGCGGGTCATGGCGTCCAGCGCCCCGAACGGCTCGTCCATGAGGACGATCTCGGCATCGTTCGCCAGCACCCGCGCGATGGCGACCCGCTGCTTCATGCCGCCGGAGAGCTGGTGCGGATAGGCGTCGGCGAAGCGCTGCAGCCCGACGAGGGCGATGTAGCGCTCCACCGTATCGCGGATCTCCGCCGCCGGCCGTCCGCGCGATTTCGGGCCGAAGCCGATATTGTCCCGCACGGTGAGCCAGGGGAACAGGCCGTAATCCTGGAACACCATGCCCCGGCTCGGGCCGGGCCCCTCGATGGGCTTGCCCCACATCAGCGCCTCGCCGCCGGTCGCCGTCTCGAAACCGGCCACGATGCGGAGCAGGGTGGACTTGCCGCAGCCCGAAGCGCCGAGCAGGCAGATGAACTCGCCCTTGGCCACGGTGAGGTTGGCGCCGCTGAGCGCCTGGACCGTGCGGCCCTGGACGGCGAAAGATTTCGACACGCCGCGAATGTCGAGGATCGGCACGGTGGGCTCAGCCATGTGAAGGGCTCCAGGCGAGGAGACGCTGGCCGACCAGCATCACGGCCCGGTCGCAGACGAAGCCGGCGACGCCGATCACGATCATGCCGCAGATCACGATCTCGGTGCGCGAGAGTTGCCGGGCCTCCATGATGATCGCGCCGAGGCCGGTGGGAACGCCGGTCATCTCGCCGACGACGATCACCACCCAGGCGAAGCCGAGGCCGAGGCGCAGACCGGTGAAGATCGAGGGAAGTGCCGCCGGCAGCACCACGCGGGCGAACTGCGCCGACCCCCGGCAGCCGAGCATGGCGGCGGCCTCGAACAGGCGCGGCTCCACCGAACGGACCCCGAAGATGGTGTTGACCAGGATCGGGTAGAACGCGCCGAGGAAGACGAGGAAATAGGCCGAGCGCGGGCCCAGGCCGAACAGGATCATCGCCAGCGGAAGCCAGGCGGTCACCGGCACCGGGCGCAGGATCTGCAGGGTCGGGTCGAGGATCTGGCGCATGAGCGGCACCCGGCCGATGAGCAGGCCGAGGGGCACCGCCGCCAGGGCAGCGAGACCGAACCCGCCGAAGACGCGGGTGAGCGAGGCGGTGAGATGCGTTAGCAGCGTGCCGCTGAAGGCATCCCCCTCCGGTCCGCCGATGGCGAGATCCACCATCGCCATCCAGACTTCCGCGGGCGGCGGGATCAGGCTGTAGGGTTTGCCGACCGTGAGCAGATGCCAGGCAATGCCCATCGCCACCGGCAGGGCGAGGGCGAGCAGCGCCTGCTTTAGGCTCGCGAAGCTCGGAAGCGCGCGGCGCGTCGCGACCTCCTGCACCGCCGGGGCGGAAACCGCCGGCGCGCTCACGAATCCCTCATCGCATCGACGAAGCGGGTATCGATGAAGCTGGAGAAGTCGGGCAGGCGCTTGATCTGCCGCGCCGCCAGCATGTGTTCGGAATAGGCCTTGGCCTGTTTGACTTCCGTTTCTCCGAGCTTCCACTTGAACTCGACATTGGGCACGGAGAGCTCGATGGCCTCCCGCTTCTGGCCGAGCTTCTGCACCGCCATCGCCACCGTGGCGTCGCGGTTGCTTTGCGCGAAATCCGACCCCTTGCGGTGGATCTCCAGCATGGTCTTCACCACCTCCGGCCGCTCGGCCAGCGTGTCGCGATGAGCGCCGAACACCATGTTGAGGGAGCCCATCTCGGTCCCGTAGGGATACTCGACCAGTGTGCCGATTCCCGTGGAGAGGCTGACGCCGGGGGCGGGCTCCGCGCCGACATAGGCGTCGACGTCACCGCGTGCGAGGGCGATGTGCATCTCGCTGAAGGAGATGCGGACCGGCGTGATGTCCTTCACGCTCACCCCCTCCATCCGCATGCGCTCCAGGGCGAAGACCTCCTGGGTCGAGCCGGGCCAGATCGCCACGCGCTTGCCCTTGAGATCGGCGACCTTCTGGATGCCAGACCCGGTCTTGGCGATGATGGCCATGCCGCGATTGCAAGTGGAGGCGATGACGACGATGGGCTCGCCCGCCGCCGCCCCAAGGGTGCCGGCGGCGATGCCGAACGTTCCAAAATCCACCGATTTCGTCACGACCGCGTTCTTGCACTCGGTGGGACTCTCGAACGGGATCACCTCCACGGTGACGCCGGGCGGCGCGAACTGGGCGTAGAAATACGGCGCAATGGAATGGATCAGCTTCAGCGATCCCATCCGGATCACGATGGGCGTCTCGGCCCGCAGCACCGACGGTGCGGCGACGAGGCCGGCGCCGAGGCCGGCGAGGAAGGTGCGACGACGAATCATCTGAGCCGGCTCCGACATGATGTGAACCCGGACAGGGTATGTCGGGAGGCCGTTGCAAACGAGTGCTGGTTATCGACGATGGTGTTGCGGATTTCGCAACACCTGGCGTAGGGCGGAGCTCTCATCTTATGCGCCGCAAGACTTCGGTTTTTGGCAAAGTCTCGCTCGGCACAGCCCAGGAAGTTTGGCCCCCACCGTCATTCCGGGTCGCCGAAGGCGAGCCCGGAATCCAGAATCGCCGCGGCTGCTACGTCGAGCACGCGTAGCGGCTCTGGATTTCACGCTTGCGCGCGCCCTTCGGGTCCGGGCGCCGCTACGCAGCCCCGGAATGACGGAGGCGTGTTCACGTACAGGGGAAACCGAAGCCCTATGTCCTCTTGAGGTGCTTGCCATAAAGCTTTTGCCATGAAGCATCTGCGCACCCTGACCTACGTTTCCGAGGTAGCGCGGCGGGGCTCGATCCGCCGGGCGGCGGAGGCCCTGAACATCGCGCCTTCGGCGCTCACGCGGCAGATCCAGGACCTCGAATACGAGCTGGGGACGCCGATCTTCGAGCGGCTGGCGCAGGGCATGCGGCTGAACGCGGCCGGCGAATTACTGGTGCGCCATATCCGGGATCAGGTGTCGGACATGGAGCGGGTCCGCTCGCAGATCGCCGACCTGTCCGGCGTGCGGCGTGGACATGTGGCACTGGCCTGCAGCCAGGCCTTCGTGAACCAGATCGTGCCGGACGAGGTCCGGGCCTACCGGGCGCGCTTTCCCCTCGTCTCGTTCACGGTCCAGGTGCGCGACCATGCCCAGGCGGTGGCGGCCCTCGTCTCCTTCGAGGCCGACCTCGCCCTCGTGCTGCAGCCGCCGCCGTCGGTCGATCTCCACGCCCTGTTCACCTGCCGGCAGACGCTCTGCGTGGTGATGCGCGCCTCGCATCCCCTGGCCCAGGAGGGAGGGCCGGTGCGGCTGCGCGAATGCCTCACTCATCCCCTCGCCCTGCCCGACCGGTCGCTGGCGATCCGCCATCATCTCGACGATGCGCTGGCGCGGCGGGGCACGCCGTTTCGCCCCGCCGTCGAATCGAGCTCGCTGGAATTCCTGCGCAACCTCGCCCTGCGCGAGGATGTGGTGAGCCTGCAGGTGCCGAGCGGCATCCCCAACGACCAGCGCCTCGTCAGCCGGCCCATCGACGAACGCGACCTCTCCCCCATGACCCTGATTCTCGGCCAGCTGCGTGGGCGGATGCTACCCGTGGCCGCCGCGAAATTCGCCGACGGCCTCGCCGCGAGCCTCAACGACCGCTACGGCGCGGCGTGACTTGTTCAGGCGGCATTCCGGTTCGGTCGATACACTCCACTGATCTTCGCTACCGAGGTCCCGCCCAATCCCCCTCATAGCTGCGGCATTCACCCATCTGATGTTTCAGGATGACCGCGTCCCTCTCCCCCTTGTGGGGAGGAGAGCCGCGCTGCCCGCGAAATCGGTGAATGCCGTGGGGACAGGGAACGGGTTGGGACAATCATGGCGATGGCGCTGCCATCCTTTCACAGGGACTAATCGCTACCATGCATGCCGACGCCTTTCTCACCGCCGCCGAGAATCTCCCCGTGGCGGATCTCGATGCCCTCACCGATGGTGGCGGGCTCGTCGTCGTCGCCCCGCATCCGGATGACGAGAGCCTCGGATGCGGCGGCCTGATCGCCACGGCCTGCGCGCGGGGGCGCGAGGTGCGGCTCGTCATCGTCAGTGACGGCTGCGGCTCGCACACCCATTCCGCCCTCTATCCGCCGCTCCGCCTCCGGGCGCTGCGCGAGGAGGAGACGCTGGAAGCGGTGGCGGCGCTCGGCCTCGCTCCCGCCAACGTCACGTTCCTGCGCCTGCCCGATGCGGGAGTGCCGAGCAGCGGCCCCGAAGCGCAGGCGGCGGCGGATGTCGTGGCGTCCGTGGCCAAAGAGAGCGGGGCCGGCGCGGTCTGCGTGACCTGGGCGCACGATCCCCATTGCGATCATCAGGCGGCGGCCGCCATCGTGAGGCTCGCCCAGCCGAAGCTCGGCGCGACGAAGGCCTTCGCCTATCCGGTCTGGGGCTGGACCCTGCCGCAGGGCACGGAAGTCGGCGGTCCTCCGTCGGGCTACCGCGTCGATGTCAGCGCGCATGTGGCGGCGAAGGCGAGGGCCGTGGCGGCGCATCGTTCGCAGACCACCGACCTCATCTCCGACGACCCGACGGGTTTTCGCCTCGCGCCGGAGATGATCGCGCGCTTCCTTGGCCCCTACGAGATCTTCGTCTCCATGCCGGCGGACGCCGCGTGAGCGCGACTGTCATCACCCTGAACAAGGGCCGCGACGCGCATCTGGCGCGCCTTCTCGAAGGCCTCGGCCGGGGCACGCATCCGGCCGAATGCATCGTGGTGGAGATGGGGGCGAACCCCGCCCCCCTCCTCGATCACGGATTTCCGATTCGTCGTATCGACCTTCCGAGCACAGGACTGCCGCTCGCCAGCGCCCGCAACGCCGGACGCCGCGTGGCTTCGGGCGATCATCTGATTTTCCTCGATGTGGATTGCATTCCCTCGGCCGATCTCGTCGCGAGCCTCGACGCGGATCTCGGCCAAGCCGACGGGCTGATCTGCTGCGAGGTGAGCTACCTGCCGGCGCGGGCCGTCGACGATGGCTGGACCGAGGCGGGGTTGCGCGCGTTGGGCCATACCCATCCGGTACGGAGCTTCCCGGCGACGGGCTTGTCCCGCACCGACAATCCCGGCCTGTTCTGGTCCCTCGCCTTCGGTGTCCGGGCCACGACCTTCGACCGGATCGGCGGGTTCGACGAAGCCTTCGACGGCTACGGCGCCGAGGATACCGACCTCGCCTTCCGGGCCGATGCCGCCGGCATCCCGATCCTATTCAGCGCGGGCGGCCACGCCTTCCACCAGTATCACGGGGCCTTCGACCCGCCGCTGCAGCATTTCGCCGACATCATCGCCAACGCCACCCGCTTCCATGCCCGGCACGGACTCTGGCCCATGGACGGCTGGCTCGATGCCTTCGCGCGGTTGGGATTGCTGCCGCCGACCTGGCGCGAGGCGCCGACGATCCTGCGCATGCCGACCGCGGACGAGATGGAAGCCGCGCGGGTGCCGCTGGACCGGCCGTTTTAGGTATTGGTGTAGAAGCGCTGGCGGCTTTGCTTTCAGACGTCGAGGGCTGGTTCATCCCACCCTTCACCTCATCCTAAGGCGCCGGAGCGTAGCGGAGGCTTCGAGGGAGCCCTCCAGAGGCCGATGCGATCCCTGGAGCCCTCCTTCGAGGCCGATCCGCGGCGCCTCAGGATGAGGCGGAGGATTGGACCAACACCTCAAACAGGCATTAAATCCGAGGCGTGCGACGCTGCTCGATTCCCTGAATCACATCCTCGATGATCGCGACCGTGCGGCCGATGGCGTCGGCCTGGACAAACCCGCCGATCACCTCCGGATCGAGCGCGAGGGTCGCGCGGACGAGGGCCGGCCAGTCCGAAGCGTCGGGCCATTCCGTGCGGACGATGGCCGCGCCGAGTTTCGCCAAAGCCTCCGCTTTCGCCGTCTGTTCGTCGAAGGCGCGGGGTTCCGGCAGGCAGAGGAAGCGCTTGGCCCGCGTCGCAACCGTCGCGACGACGCCGTCGCCGCCGCCGCCGACCACGAGGGCGGCGCGGTCGAGATAGGGGCCGGTCTCGGCGACCCAGCCATGGAGATGCAGGTTCGGCGGGAGATCGGCGGTTGGTGACTCCACCGGGCCGAGAACGTGCCAGTGCCGGTCGGGCACGGCACGCGCGGCGGCCGCGAGGTCGGAGACCGAGCCGCCGGCCCCGCCTCGCCCGTAGATCACCGCGATGGAGCCGTCTTCCGACGCGCCCGCCTTGGGGGCATCGGCCAGGAAGCCGGCATAGAGGGTCTTTGCCCTCACCCAGTCCGGCGTTCCGGCCGTCTCGATCTCGGGCGGGTTGAAGGCGAGGAGGTGCTCCGCCGAGCGGAAGCCTTCGAGATGCGGAATGTCGGTGCGGTTCCCAGCGAGGCGAACCACCAGGGTCGGCACCGATAGGAGACGCGCGAGGAGCGTCACCTCCACCGACACGTCGACGATGAGCAGGGCGGGATCGTGCTCGGCCATCCAGGCGGCGAGCATCCCCATCCGGGCGCGGATGCGGTCGATCCCCACCGGGACATAATGAAAGCAGTCCGGCCGGATCGCCTCGCCGTCCTGGCCGTCGAAGCCGGTGAGGCGGTCGTCGGGCAGGTCGAGGATCGCCCCGTTGGCGCGCGAGGTGTCGATCTCGGCGAAGGTGCCAATGAGGGTCACCGGCCGGTCCAGGCGGGCGGCGATGAGATTCGCGCGCTGCCAGTGACCGGCGCCCTGATGGTGGACGTAGTAGCCGACAGGGCGCCGGCTCGCCGCCGCCTCGCTCACGCGACGCGAGCCGTGCGCCTGTCGATCAGCCGGGCGAGCAGGGCATCGAGCCCCGCGATGGCCTCGTCGAGGGGGACATGGGCCGGCTCCGGCCCGATCTCGCCGACCCTCTCCCCCACGCGTTCGGCGAAGGCGATGGCGTTGACGCAGGTTGCCGGTAGGATCGCGGCGATGTCCTCCGCCGAGACGCCGAGCGCGCGTAAGCCGGCTTCCGGGCCGCCCTTGGCGCTCCAGGCGAGGCGGAACGCGCGCTGGCGCTCGATCACGGCGAGCCAGTGGCTGGCGGGCGGAAGGCGATACTCTTCCTCACCGGCGACGACGCGGGCGCGGCGAGCCATCTCGGTGGCCATCCCGCCGGTGACCCGGCCGGTGCCACGATCGGACACCGAGATCGAGACATGGGGGCAATGGCGCACGCGGCCGCCCGCGAGGCGGACCTTGGCGACCAGGGCGTTGTCCTCACCGCAGGGAATCGCGGGCAACCCGCCGACCTCGCGGTAGAGCGCGGCACGCAGTGCGAGGCTCGCCGCAACATGGTCGCCGTGGCGGGGCGCCGGATCGTGGGCGGGGGGATCGATGGCCTCTTCGAGGGCGCGCACCGCGACCCAGTATTGTTCGATCCGGCGATGGAGCGCGTGGATCTCCGGGTCCCGGTTCTCGCTCTCCTCCGTCTCGATGACGAGACGGCCGCCCACGAGTTCGGAATGTTCCAGGGCCACCAGATTGGCGCGGGCCCAGCCGGGCGCGGCGACGGCGTCGGCATCGGTGCTGAGAAGAACGGCATCCTCGACGCCGTCAGAATCCAGCCAGTCGGCCCCCGCATCCAGCGCCATCCGGCGCGCGGTGCCCACATGGGCCACCTCACGCGGCACCACGGCTTCGATCACCCGGAGATCGAGATGGCGCGTCTCGCCGTTGCGCTCCATCTCGCGGATCAGCGACACCGTCGCGTCGGTGCAGTTATTGGCCAGGATCACGACCCGCAGCAGCGCGCCGTCTCCCGAACCGATCTGCCGGTCGAGGGAGCGCACGAGGCGCGGCATCACCTCGGCCTCGTTGCGGGCGGGAACGCAGACGACGGCCCGGCCGAGGGAGAGCGGGTCGTTACGCATTGTCGAGAAGCGATGCGCGAGCGCCGGCCGGGACCGGACGGACGGAGACGGGGGTCGACCAGCGGCGGATTTCGGCATGGTACATCGCCTCGTAGCGGTCGGTCATGGTGTCGGCGTCGAAAAGGTGCTCGGCCCGGCGGCGGCAATCGTGCCGGTCGAGGCGGATGGCACGGGCGAGTGCACGGCCGAGATCCACCGGATCGTCGGCGACGGCGAGAACGCCCGACGTCTCGTCCAGGATGTCGGGGATGGCGCCGCGCGCGAAGGCCGCGACCGGCGTGCCGCAAGCCAGGAACTCCGCCAGCACGAGGCCGAACGGCTCCTCCCAGCGCGGCGTACACAGGGCCACATGGGCCTCGCCGACGCGGCGGGCGAGTTCGGCATGGCCGAGATGGCCGAGATAAGTGATGTCCGGGCCGAGGCGGGGTGCGATCTCGGCGTCCCAATAGGCGCGGTTGCTCTGCGGGCCGGCGAATTTCAGGGGGATGCCGGCGACACGGGCGGCATCGATGGCCAGATGCGGCCCCTTCTCGGGGACGAGGCGTCCCATCCAGATCGCATGGGGCTCGCCCTTGGGGATGGGCGAATAGGCGAAGGCGTCGAGATCGATGCCGTTGCCGATCACCAGCGGCTCGTCGATGAGCGGCAGCCACTCGCGCGCCAGGGATTCCGAGACGGCGGCGAAGGTCATGTCGTCCGCCCGCGCCTTCACGCCGCGCACGAAGGGTTCGAAGGGCGGCGTGTGCAACGCCGTCACCATCGGCGCGCCGAGGTCGCGGGCGCGCAGCAACGGCAGGTAATGCAGGCTGTTGTTGTGGATGATGTCGAAGTCGCCGCGCGCCACATCCGCCACCATCGCCTCGTAGGCGGCGAGCTCGGCGCGGTCGATCCGCAGGGCGGATTCGTCGTCGACGGCGCTGCCGGTGGGCGGGCAGACCGCCTTCAGGCATCCGCGCGCATCCGACCCTTCGGAGGCGTAGAGCGTCACGCTGTGCCCGCGGGCACGCAGGGTGCTCGCGAGCAGATGCGTGTGCATCTCGAGCCCTCCCGAGAAGGGCTGGGCGATGGGATATTTGAGGTGGGCGAGCAGGGCGATCTTCACGGGGCTGCAGACATCACTTCTCGAGTGTCCTACGCCGCGAGTGACGCGGCCGACGGACACTGGAATGCCCCCACGGTCCCGTTCGACGCGACAGTAAGGCCGGCAAAGGCCTCTACCGTGCTCATCTAGGATGACACAGGTGAACGTCGCCCGAACGACCTCGGCAATATGCCGATTGTCCGAACCCGTACCATCCGGCCCGCAGAATCTCAGCGCGCCAGCCGCCGGTGCTCCTGGGTCAGGCCGTCATAGCCCCAAGACTCGGCCGCGATCTCCTGGACCACCACGTAGGTCGCCAGCGGCAACCCATCCCCCAGCACCCGATGCAGCAGGGCATTGGCCTCCGCGATGAAGCGGGCCTTCTGTTCGGCATCGTTGGTGCCCGCCGTCACGGCTGCCTGAATATGGGCCGCGCAGCCCAGCGGCCGGGCTCCCACCTGCCATGCCTGCAACGGCACCTCCTCGACCAGCACCGACGTCAGGTCGGCGTTCTTGCCGAGCACCCCGGCCATCAGCTCCGTCACGCCGCGATGCAGGCTGTCGAACTGCTCCGCAGCGATGGCCGGACCGGCGATCTTCACATTCACGAACGGCATCGGGTCTTCCCTCCCCTTCGGATCGCGGACGCTCCGCGATTGACGGTCGAATGATGACCCTTCTTAATAGTTTGGAAAATCTCGTAATTCTGAAGCATCCGTTCGGAAAAACTCAATGGTCCTACCGGTCAACCTCGATATGGATGTGTTGCGGTCCTTCGTGGTCGGGATCGATCTCGGCAGCTTCGCCAAGGCCGCCTCGCGTCTCGGCCGTTCGCCTTCCGCGATCAGCCTGCAATTGCGCAAGCTCGAAGATCAGGTCGGCCAGCAACTCGTGCAGAAGCACGGGCGCGGGCTCGTCCTCACCGAGGCGGGCGAGATGATGCTGGGCTATGCCCGCAGATTGCTCGACCTGAACGATGCCGCCGTGAGCGCCCTCGGCTCGCCGGCCCTCACGGGGAGCGTTCGCATCGGCCTGCCCCAGGATTTCGCCGAGACCTGGCTGCCGGAGACGCTCGGCCGTTTCGCGCGCCTGCATCCCGGCGTCAGGATCGACGCCCATGTGGATCGAAACGCCATCCTGCGACCCTGCCTGGAGGCCGGGGAGCTCGACCTCGCGCTCCTCTGGGACGAGGATGGCGTCGAGCGGGATGGCACCGTCATCGGAACCCTGCCGATGGCCTGGATCGGGCCACGCCACGGCATCGTACAGAGCGCGGACCGTCCACTCCCGCTGATCCTGTTCGGATCGCCCTGCATCTTCCGGCACGCGGCCCTCGAAGCGCTCGACGCGGCCTGCATTCCCTGGCGGATCTCGTTCAGCAGTCCGGGGCTCGCGGGCCTGTGGGCGGCTGTCTCGGCCGGGCTCGGCCTGACCGTGCGCACGCCCCATGGCCTGCCTGTGTCCCTCGAGGCGCTCGATCCCTTGGACGCGGGCCTGCCGCCTCTGCCTTCCCTCTCGTTGCGCCTGCTCATGGCGCCGGCGGTGAAAAATCCAGCGGTAGAACGCCTGGCAAGTCTTCTCCGCGAGGTTCTGACCGATACGATAGATGTCAAGAATCACCAGATAACAGCATGATTCGACTATGGTTTCGAGCCCTAAAGCATTAACGGAACCGGCTTTTGTGCGGCGCAAAACAATTCTCGAAACAACCGTCAGAGCGCTGCAGGAAATGGTGGCTGACGTTACGCATGACCTGCAATTTTGTCCTTATAGATGCGGGGCAATCCGGAAAAATATTGGAACGAATGACGCATGCCATCCATTACGACATGAGAAATACTTCCTGGAGGAACAGATGCGACAGATTTCCAAGCTCATCGGCGCCGGCGCCATCGTGATGCTCAGCTCCGCCATGGCTCTCGCCGCTCCCTGTGCCCCCGGCTCCACGGCGGATGGGAAGGCGGCCATGAACGACAAGAGCTCGAAGGTCGATCCCGGCGCGACCGGCAATGTCAGCCCCGGCGCAAAGGCCGAGTCGCCCGGTACGGTCGGCGCCATGAACAATGTCGGTGCCAACACCGCGACCTCGGCCTCGGACGTCGCGAAGCAGCAGGACGGCAAGCCCACCGCGGCGGATGCCGCCAAAGGCTGCTGAACGCCCCTTCCCCGATCGTCAGGACGCCCGCCCGGTTCGACCGCGGCGGGCGTTCCGCGTTCTGGGCAGCGTCCCGGCGTCTGAAAGCGTCGATCGCGTCAAACAGCACCGCTTCAGCCAAAGGACCGGTGTTCTGTATGTAAACATACACAAATCAAGGCAAAATAACGGCCAGGGAACTCTTCACGAGAGAGCTGTCAGATAAGTCGAGATGAAGCCTTGCTTAAGCTTAGCTCACGCGTACAACGAATAATGTCCGAATCGCTTCATCGCGCACGGGTCGGATTCTAGGTCGAGGCAACGCGTGAGACATTGGACCATCCTGGGCGCCGTATCGTGATCCGGTTTTCCGAACAGGAGCGGATCGCCTCGGAGATCGCCCGCACCGTCGACGGACCGGACCCTTTCGCCGCGGCCCTCCGGGCCACGCGGATGCCGATGGTCATCGCCGACCCGAACCTGCCGGACATCCCCATCGTCTTCGTGAATGCCGCTTTCGAGCGCGCCACCGGCTACTCCCGCGACGAAATCCTCGGCCGGAACTGCCGGTTCCTTCAGGGCCCGAAGACCGATCCGGCGGCCGTTGCCCGCATTCGTGACGCCATCGACAGAGCCGTTCCGATCGAGATCGACCTGCTCAACCATCGCAAGAGCGGAGAGGTTTTCTGGAACCGCCTCCTCATCGCACCGGTCTTCGATTCGCAACGCAAGGTCGCGTATTTCTTCGCCTCGCAATACGATGTGACTTTGGAGAAGGACCGTCTGGTCCGGTTGCAGAACGACCACGACGCGCTGGAGGCCGAGGTGGAGCGCCGCACCGTCGCGCTTCGCCGCAGCGAGACGAATCTGCGCTTCGCGCTCACCGCCGGCCAGATCGGCTCATGGAGCCTCGATCTCGTCGCGATGACGCTCGAGACGTCCGACCACTTCCGGGCGAATTTCGGCCGGGATCCCGATGAGCCGTTCAGCTACGGCGAGATGAGCGCCGCGATCCATCCCGGCGACCGCGAACGGATGAAGGCGCAGATGCGCCGATCCATCGAGCAGAACATCGATTACGATATCGAGTACCGGGTCGTCACGCCGTCCGGTGACCTGCGCTGGGTCCATATCCGCGGGCAGACCGTCTACCGTCCCGATGGAACGCCCGTCAGCATGGCCGGGGTCTCCCTCGACATCACCGCGCGCAAACACGCGGAAGAGCATCGCTCGCTCCTCGCCGGCGAATTGACCCATCGGGTGAAGAACACCCTCACCCTGATCCAGTCGATCATCCGCCAGACCCTGCGAACCGCTCCCACCCTGGAGGAGGCGGGCCGGTCCCTCGAAGCCCGGGTGGTGTCGCTTGCCGCGGCGAACGATGTGCTGACCGAGGAGGCCTGGGACAGCGCCTCCATCGCCGACATCGCCGAACGCGCCCTCGCCCCGTTCCAGAGCAAGGGGCGGGAGCGCGTGCATGTCGAGGGCGGCGAGATCAGGCTGCCGCCGCGCGGTGCCCTGGCGCTCGCCATGGCGCTGCACGAACTCGCCACCAACGCGGTGAAATACGGGGCCCTGTCCAACGATACCGGCCTGGTCCGGCTGTCTTGGAGCCTCCTCGACGACACGGCGTCCTTCTCCTTCCGCGTTCTCTGGCAGGAGACAGGCGGTCCTCCGGTGGCCGTGCCGACACGAAAGGGCTTCGGATCGCGGCTGATCGAGCGGGCTCTGGCACAGGAGATCGACGGCACGGCGAAGATCTCGTACCGGCCGGAGGGTATTCTCTTCGTGGCCGAAGGCATCCTGCCGGGACATGCGCAGGATGAGGGCGAGTCTCCGGGCTCCGCTTGACCCGCTGGTTCTGAAGCTCGAAGGAAGTCGCACGGCAAGCGCGACGACGGAGACGAGCATGGCCACACGCGGTTTCACGGGACGACGGCCACCGGAGGCGACGCAGGAGCGGCTTCCGCCGGGCCAGTATCTCGAACAGGACTTTCCCGTCCTGCAGATCGGTCCGAACCCGCGCATCGACATGGACAGCTGGAGCTTCACCCTGCGTGAGGGCTCGCGACCCATCAAGAGCTGGAATTGGGAGGAATTCTCCGCCCTGCCCCGGACCTCCTGGCGCGGCGACATCCACTGCGTGACGAAATGGTCGAAGTTCGACACCGGCTGGGAGGGCGTCAGCATCGACGACATCCTCGCGGCGGCGGGGATCTCGGCACCGACGGACTATCTGCTCGCCGAGGGCTACGACGATTACACCACCAACGTGCCGGTGGCCGACCTCACCGGCCCCAAGGCCATGGTGGCGACTCATTACGAGGGGCAGCCGATCGAGCCCGACCATGGCGGCCCGGCCCGGCTCTTGGTGCCGCACCTGTATTTCTGGAAGAGCGCCAAATGGGTGAAGGGCCTGCGCTTCACCAAGAAGGACGAGGGCGGCTTCTGGGAGCTGCGCGGCTACCACATGTACGGCGATCCCTGGCGTGAGCAGCGCTTCACCGGTGATTGAGCCCGCCGCGCGGCCCCTCCCCTGGCAACAAGCCACCCTCCTCGCCATCAAGCCGGTGACGCGGCGGGTGAAGAGCTACCGGTTCCGGACCGCTTTCGACCGGCCGATGCTGGCCGGACAGCATGTGGACGTGCGCCTGACGGCTCCCGACGGCTACCAGGCCCAGCGCAGCTACTCCATCGCCTCGGCGCCGGGCACGGACGGAACCATCGAACTGATGATCGAGGGCCTGCCCGAAGGCGAGGTCTCGGGCTTCTTCGATTCCGTGGCGGAGATCGGCGACACGATCGAGCTGCGCGGCCCCATCGGCGGCTCGTTCGTCTGGCGCCCGGAGGATGGCGGCCCCCTGCTTCTCGTCGGCGGCGGGTCCGGCGTGGTGCCGCTGCTGGCGATGCTGCGCCACCGCGCGGCGGCGGCGCCTCACGTGCCCGCCCTGCTACTCTACTCGGTGCGAGAGGCGGATGAGGCGATCGCCGCGGAGGAACTGGCTGTCCGCGCCCGTGACGAGGCGCATTTCGACCTGATGCTCAATCTGACGCGCGCCGGTGGCCGCCGGATCGATGGGGCGATGATCGGCGAAGCGTTGGGCAAGCTCGGGGCTCCGCGCCACGTCTATATCTGCGGCGGAAACGCCTTCGTCGGCAACGCGGCGGACCTGCTCCTCGATGCCGGGTTGGAACCGGGACGCATCAGGACCGAACGTTTCGGCGGCTGATGGGCGACGAATTGGAGATCGGTCATGGCTTGAGGTCTTTCAGGACCATGCGCGCTAGGGCGTGAAGCCGGACGCTGCATCTCAGGACGATTGCGCGCCCAGCAGAAGTGTCAACGGGCCGACGCCCCGTCCTCAGGCCTACGATAGTCACACATCTCACAGGAGACGCGGGTCCCCTCTCCTGGAAGGAGAGGGACAGGGTGAGGTGTGTGAGCTTTCCGGAGATGGACCGCACCTCACCCCAGCCCTCTCCTTCCAGGCAGGGCGATCGCATATGCCGATTTGCCTGTCAGAAACCCGCTGGCACCACCCCGTCATCCCGGGTCCGCGCAGCGGAGCCCGGGATCCGGAAACACAAGTGGTGCAGGACTTTACACTGTCGGCGGCTCTGGATTGCACGCCTCCGGCGCGGCCCTCCGGGTCCGGGCTCGCCTGTGGCGACCCGGAATGACGGCGTGGTGCCATATGCGATCACCCTCTCCTTCCAGGAGAGGGAGCACGTCGCGCTTCGGGTTGAACCCTCTCGGATGAAGGAACAGCCGTCGAGGAGATGTGGGAATCCGGTAGCCCTCACGCCTCGGCCTCGACCAGCCGATCCGCCACCTCCTCGGCCAGCGACAGGCTCGATGTGAGGCCGGGGCTCTCGATTCCGAACAGGTGGACGAGGTGCGGCAGGCCGTGCTCGGCCGGCCCGTCGATGAGGAAATCCGCCGCCGCCTCGCCCCGCCCGGTGAGTTTAGGGCGGATACCGGCGTAATCCGGCGTCAGCGCATCCTTAGCCAGTCCCGGCCAATAGCGCCGGATGGCATGGGCGAAGATTTCGGTGCGGGCCGGATCGACTGCGTAGTCCGGCGCGTCAACCCACTCCACATCCGGCCCGAAGCGCATCCGACCGGCGAGGTCGAGGGTGAGATGGATGCCGAGCCCGCCTTCCATGGGCGCGGGATAGATCAGCCGCGAGAAGGCCGGACGGCCGAGGCATCCGAAATAGCTGCCCTTGGCGAGGACCTGCCTCGGGATGCGCTCGCCCGGATAGGGCTCGACCGCCCGCGCCACGGCCTGCGCGCCGAGGCCGGCGGCATTGACGACGGCGTCGAAGGACAAGTCCTCGCCGCAGACCTCGACCTGCCAGGCGCCGGAATCGCGCCGGATCGCGCCGACCTGACTATGGAAGGCGATGGCCCCGCCGGCATCCTCGATATCCCCCTGCAGGGCGAGCATCAGGGCATGACTGTCGACGATGCCGGTCTCGGGCGAATGCAATGCCGCGACGCAGGCGAGGTTCGGCTCCAGGGCGCGGGCCTCCCGGCCCTCGATGAAGGCGAGCCCCTCGACGCCGTTGGCCCGGCCGCGTTCGGCGATTCCCTCCAGGGCGGCCCGCTCGGGCTCGGAGGTGGCGACGATGAGCTTGCCCGGACGCGCATGGGGCACGCCGTGGCTCCGGCAGAACTCGTAGAGCATCCGGCGGCCACGCGTGCAGTGACGCGCCCGCAAGGAGCCCGCGGGATAGTACATGCCGCCATGGATGACTTCGGAACTGCGCGACGACACGCCGGTCCCGATGGCCCCTTCGGCCTCGGCGACGATGACGGAATGCCCGCGCCGGCCGAGGGCCCGCGCCACCGCGAGGCCGACGATTCCTGCGCCGATGACGAGCACGTCCATCAAGGTTCCTGCCTGAGAGTCTTCTTTGGCCCCATGCACCAGAGCCTCCCTTAGCAGGTCCCGGGTCACGACGGGGATGGGGCTTCTCGAAAGGCCCCAGCCGGCCGTTCGAATCACCGACCATTCAGGTCCGCCGACCCGATGCTACGGCCGGGCGGGAGATCGACGCCAGAAGCCAGTGAACACATCCCTGACGCTTTGGGTGAGAGGGATTTCGATCTGACGATGCACGATCCAGGCAAGAATTCCGGCGAGCGCCACTGCACTAACGAATGCGGCCAATCTCAAATAGAGGCTCTCCGGATCGAAAGCTTTGAAGACAATCTTCTCGCAGAGTTGATAGGACAGGAAATGCGTCAGGTATAGCGCGTAGCTGCTGTTGCCCTGTTCTATGGCAAAGGTGGTTTTCGAGACGACGCCCTTGGTCTCCAGCAAGATCGCGGCGAGGACGAGTGAAGCTGCAGGCAGACCGAGGCCGATGAAGCGGGGAACGGTCGGCCAAAGAAACTCTGCCGCCAATAAAAGACCGAAACTGGCGAGGCCCAAGGTGCCGATCATCGGGACGTTGAAGAGGCTCGTCAGAATCGCGACGTGTCGCGCGATGTAATAGATCCATATGCCTGCGACGAACTCGAGTATGATCGGGTCCGTATAAAACCGGCCGAGCGCATCCTCGGGGCGAAACATCGCTCCGAGGATCACAAGCGCGACCATGGTGAGGCTGAGACAAAGGTATCGATTTAATTCCGTCTGAATGTACAGGCTCAGACAAAAGAGGCAATAAAAGAAGATCTCGTAATTGAGCGTCCATCCGAGGAACAATACCGGCTGGATCAAACCGTTCGATTTCTCAAACGGAATGAACGCCAGCGACATGAGCAGCTGCGCCGGCCCGGCATCGACGCTGCGGAATAGAAAGGGCATCGATAGGGCCGTGAGAAAGACAGCGATTGTCATGAACCAGTATAGGGGAAGGACGCGAACCAGTCGTTTGACGATGAATTGACGTGGGCTCACGTTCCGGCCGTCGGTGGTGTAGGCCATCACGAACCCGCTTATCACAAAGAATATATCGACGCCCCAAGCCCCCATTGAATATTTCAGATCACCGAAAAGCAAGATTTGGCAGTGAAAGCCAACAACGAGATAGGCCGCGATCGCCCGCAATGTCTGGACATTGTATATCATCGGATCGTCTCCACTGAGATGATATGAACGATCGTTCGACGCTATCCAGGCGATTGCGTTTGACTGCTCCGATGGGAAGCGCACCGCCACCATCATCACTGCCGCGCGTTCTTCGAGAAAGTGCGCATCGGGGCTATCTCGGTCTTTAGCGAAGTAGCATCCGCCAATGCGGACGGCGGCAAAGCCCGCCGTCACTGGCATTCGCGGCCACTGCCACCTCGGCGAGATCCGCCACGCCACATAGCCGCCGCCATGGCCGCGATTGCGAAGGGCCGGGCTCAGGCGGTCGCGCACCAAGGGGTTCCGGGACCTCGGCGGATGGGAAGCGGCATGCTGTGCGAGAGCCCCGTTTCCGTCCGGTAGTAACGATCCGCCACAGTGCACGCACCGTCATACGACCCGCTTTTCAGGCGGGACCGGCGAACCTCGCGCCGATGATCGAAAATCATCCGTGACACATTTTGAACAAGATCTGCTCACTAAGATTTGTTGTGACAATAAAGAACTAGAATACTGAAGTGTACCGATCTGTACATTTGCCAATTGGCACAGAGGAAGTTCTTCTTAGTGCCGGCTGGTAATTCGTACGATCCGATTATTCGCTCATCAGTGCGACAATAATCTTGGGAATAGTGTCGGCAAACAACGCCGATGCTCATGGGGATCCGTGGCCAAAACAGCAGCGGATTGAGAGGGTCGGCATCAGGACCGGCCGCAGACACAACTGGAAATTGAATGCAGCATTCGCAACATCACGTCGCATCGTGCGACGACGCGCGTTCCGCCTCCGACACGGGCCTGGGGTCGAGCCCGATATCCGACGTCGTTTCGGGACTTGCCGACGGCAGCGTCTCAAGCACGGTTCCGGTCATCGACAGCACGGAACCCGCCTCCGACGTCCCTGTGGTGGTGGAGTCAGACGCCGGGGCGACATCCGCATCCAGCGCCAGCGCGGCTCCGTTGACACGCCACGATGGGACGATCGTCGCCAAGGAAGGCGATGTCATTCGCAACCTCGACATCTATGTCGATAGCGGTCCCGGCATCGATATCGACAACGTAAACAATGTGACGGTCGAGAACGTCCGCATCCATATCAATGGAAACGGCGGCACCGAGGAAGGCGCCGGCATCCGCATCATGCGGGGCAACAACGTCGATATCCAGAACGTGGAGGTCTTCAACGAAGGCGCACCCGAGACGGGCGCAGAGCGGACCCCGGACCATTACGGGATTTCGGCCTTCGAGGCCGAGGCTCTGAGCGTGACGAACGCGACGTTCCACGACACCTCGACGGGCGTCCTCGTGCAATATTCGCCGGGCGCCACACTCGACGGCATCGAAGGCTACGATATGCGCGGGCCCTTCCCTCGCGGACAGCTCGTACAATTCGGCGAGTCGCCGGACAGCAGCCTCAACAACTTCTACGTCCACAACGATCCGAAGGTCGCTTGGACCGAGGACAACATCTCGGTTTACTACAGCGACAACGTCACCGTCTCGAACGGCGTGATCGACGGCAACAATTCGCCGAGCGGTCAGGGAGTCATCTTCGAGGGGTCGAACAACGGCACCGCCCGCAACATCGATACGATCCATATGGGCAACGGCGCGTTCGCGGATTACGGCCAGAACAACACCTTCGATTCCACACGCTCCTTCGACAACATCGCAGAGGACCAGGGACGGGGAAATCCTCTCTCGAACGCGCTGCTCTGGGGCGTGAACGAGAATACGGTGGTGACCAATTCCTCGTACCAGAATGCGGGAAATCCGGGCAACATCGTCTGGGGAGAGGGCAATATCGGCGCCGGCATCGACGTCACCGAAGTGAACGGCCAGACGCCCATGGCCCATTACACGAACGCGTTCAGCGAAGGCTTCTCGGGTTCGGTGCCCGAGGTCGACACTCCGGCTCCCATCCCCGAGGGGCCGGATGTGGTGGTGCCCGACATCGGAGCGACGCCCTCGCCCGAAGAACCCCCGGTCGTCGCGCAGCCCTCCGAGCCGGCACCCGTGGACGAGCCCTCGACCGAGGGCGGCAACGCTCCTCTCACGCGCCATGACGGGACGATCGTCGCCCAGGAAGGCGATGTCATTCGGGACATGGACATCTACGTCGATAGCGGTCCCGGCATCGACATCGATCGCGTGGACAATGTCACGGTCGAGAATGTCCGCATCCATTTCAATGGAAACGGCGGCACCGAGGAAGGCGCCGGCATCCGCGTCATGGATGGTGACAACGTCGATATCCAGAACGTGGAGGTCTTCAACGAGGGCGCACCCGAGACGGGCGCCGAACGGACCCCGGACCATTACGGGATCTCGGCCTTCGAAGCCGACGACCTGAGCGTAACGAACGCGACCTTCCACGACACCTCGACGGGCGTGCTCATCCAATACTCGCCGGGTGCGGAACTGGAGAACATCGAAGGCTACGATATGCGCGGGCCCTTCCCCCGCGGACAGCTCGTGCAGATGGGCCAGTCGCCGGACAGCAGCCTCAACAACTTCTACGTCCACAACGACCCGAACGTCGCTTGGACCGAGGACAACATCTCGATCTACTACAGCGACAACGTCACCGTCTCGAACGGCGTGATCGACGGCAACAATTCGCCGAGCGGTCAGGGGGTCATCTTCGAGGGGTCGGACAACGGCACCGTCCGCAACGTCGATACGATCCATATGGGCAACGGCGCGTTCGCGGATTACGGCCAGAACAACACCTTCGACTTCACGCGCTCCTTCGACAACATCGCGTCGGATCAGGGACGGGGAGATCCTCTCTCGAACGCGCTGCTCTGGGGCGTGAACGAAAATACGGTGGTGACCAATTCCTCGTACCAAGATGCGGGAAATCCGGGCAACATCGTCTGGGGAGAGGGCAATATCGGCGCCAATATCGACGTAGCCGAAGTGAACGGCCAGACGCCCATGGCCCATTTGACCAACGAGTTTACTTGGAGCTGATCCGATCCGTGTCTTCGGACGGGCCCAGGCTTGTTCGACATGCATGATGAACGATGCTCGGTGTGAACGGGCACCGAGCATCTGATCTTACACAGCTTAACTCGAAACCAATGTGGGGTCCCGACGGGCAACCGTCGGGGCCCCCTTTCGTGTCGGACGTCGTTTTGGGCGATCCGCCTTCACCGATCGTGCCCGCATTGGCCGCGGTAAGGATTTGGATGGGAGGGCCCGCCCGGTGCCCTCGCCACGGGATGCACGCAAACCACGCTTGGAAGCATTGCAGCATGGGGCGTGGCGTCGGCGCCGCATTGCGGCTAGAAGCACACGCTCCGTAACCGAACGAGGCCGGACCCACGACCGGATGCAGCGACGTCGCCACTCAGGGTGACTCGAATCCGCAGGGTTTGCCTTGTCTGCCTGCAAGGCCTCTGCCCCGTGCCCTTTCCTACCCTGCCGGCCCCGCTCGTCCGAGCGCTCGAGGCCCGCAACTACGAAGACCCGACCCCCGTCCAGAGTGCCGTGATCGAGGCGGCGGCCCAGGGCCGCGACCTCCTCGTCTCGGCCCAGACCGGTTCCGGCAAGACCGTCGCCTATGGCCTCGCCTTCGCCGACACGCTCCTCGGCGATGCCGAGCGGCTCGATCCGCCCGGCCCGCCGCTGGCCCTCGTCATCGCCCCGACGCGCGAACTCGCGCTTCAGGTCCAGCGCGAGCTCGAATGGCTCTATGCCGAGACCGGAGCGCGCGTGATCGCCTGCGTCGGCGGCATGGACCCCCGCCGCGAGAGCCGGGCTCTCGCCGAGGGCGCCCATATCGTCGTCGGCACGCCGGGCCGCCTGCGCGACCATCTGGAGCGCCGCAACCTCGCCACCCAGAACCTGCGCGTCGCCGTCCTCGACGAGGCCGACGAGATGCTCGATCTCGGTTTTCGCGATGACCTCGAATTCATCCTCTCGGTGACCCCGAAGGAGCGGCGCACCCTGCTCTTCTCCGCGACCCTGCCGAAGGCCATCGCCAGTCTCGCCGAGCGCTACCAGAACGACGCCCTGCGCATCGCCGTGAAGGGCCAGGAGCGCGGCCATACCGACATCACCTACCGCGCCGTGCGGGTGGTACCGCGCGAGATCGAGCACGTGGTGGTCAACACCCTGCGCTACACCGATGCGCCCACCGCCATCGTCTTCTGCAACACCCGCAACGCCGTCCGCCATCTCCAGGCGGTGCTCACCGAGCGCGGCTTCTCGGCCGTCGCCCTGTCGGGCGAGCTCGGCCAGGGCGAGCGCAACGCCGCGCTCCAGGCCCTGCGTGACGGCCGCGCCAAGGTCTGCGTCGCTACCGACGTCGCCGCACGCGGCATCGACCTGCCGACGGTGAGCCTCGTCATCCATGCCGATCTGCCCCACGATGCCGAGGTGCTGCAGCACCGGTCCGGCCGGACGGGGCGCGCGGGCCGCAAGGGCACCAGCGTCCTGCTGATCCCGGCCTCCAAGCGCCGCCGCGCCGAGCAGATGCTGGCCATCGCCAAGGTCAATGCCGAATGGGCCGCCCCGCCCACGGCGGACGAGATCCGCCGCCTCGACGGCGAGCGCATGTGGCAGGACCCGCTCTTCACCGAGACGCCCTCCGAGGAAGACCTCGCCATGGGCGAGGCTCTGCTCGCCCAGCGCACGCCGCAGGAACTGGCCGCCGCTCTGGCCAAGATTTACCGCGCCCGCCTTCCCGAGCCCGAGGACGTGACCGATCCGGGCGCCGGCCCCGAGCGCAAGGAACGCAAGGTCTACGACCCCGCCGATTCGGCACGGATCGATGCGGAAGGCCCCTCGGTCTGGTTCCGGCTCAATCTCGGCCGTCGCGACAATGCCGATCCGCGCCGCCTCCTGCCGATGCTGACCCGTCGCGGCAATATCGGCCGCCAGGAGATCGGCGCCATCCGCATCTTCGACCGGGAGACCAAGTTCGAGATCCGTGGCGGCGCCGCCTCGCGCTTCGCCGCCACCTTCGCCAAGAACGGCTCGCCGGAAATCCAGGTCGAGGCGCTTCTCGGCGGCGAGCCCGAGCGTGAGGCCGAGGGCCCGAAGGGGTTCAAGAGCCCCCGCGCCGCCCGCCACGAGCGGGAAGCCGGAAAGAAGCCGCCGCAGCGCCGTCCGCGCTAAAAGGAACCGCGTTCCTCTCCCCCTTGTGGGGAGAGGTTAGGAGTGGGGGTGGCGCCGCTTGCCTCCGCAGCTTGAGGGTCGCCCAACCACCCCCACCTCCAACTCCTCCCCACAAGGGGGAGGAGAGCCGCGCATCCGGCAAAATGATTGCCTCCAATAGCGGCTCGCGGAGGGAGCAGGGCGCTGCCAACACCGCTCCGTCATTCGAACGACGCCGTGACGAACTGATCCATCTCGTTCGCGGGCCGGTAAGGCGTCCGGCGCAGGGTGACGGAGCGCTCGGTGAAATCCGGGTCGTCCTCCCGCACCACCCGGACCTTGCCGTCCGGTGAGACCCGGCTGAACGAGAAAAGCGAGACCGCGAGGTTGTCGAAGGCGGCTTCGGTTGACCGGAATCGGCCGGGGGCGCCGTTCGCCCGCTCGAACAGGCGCAGCACCTCCCGCGCATCGAGGGAGAAGATCCGTTCGTTCCGAAAATGCGTCTCGGCATGACGCGCTTCGACCGTGACGCCATCCAACCGGCCGTTGCGATATTCCAGAAGGATGGGCGTGCGGTCCTTCTCGAGGTTCTGCCGGTCCAGGCTCGCCAGATCGGTGGCGGCTCGCCTCATCGCGGAGATGTCGGCCGCCGACAGAGATGGTCCCAACGCGGCAATCAGGCCTTCGGTATCGGCCGCTGCATCCGCTCCTCGGATGAGCGGTGTCGGGGTGCCGTAGACCGCGACCGCCGCGGAGGCGACCTCCCCCGGCGTGAGACCGAAGACCAGACGGCCGATCCCGGCATGGGGCTCCACTCGCCAGTCGACGTTCATGACCGCTCCTTCCCGCTCCATCGGATGGGCGAGCGCAGCGGCGGCCGCCAGAAGACACGCCCAGAATGCCAAACGCCACGGCAGGATTCGCGTCATGTTCCGGTCGCCCCTTCTTCGACGATCGCGCCAACGCCTTCAGTTTCGATCCCGCCGATTTCGAGCCCGCACATCTGCAACACGGCCTCGCGACCGTGATGCGAGGAGGCCGGAGCATGGAACCCGGCCATGATTGCCGATCCCGACATCACGCTGTGCCCTCCACCGAGGCTTGCCGTGCCCGTGCCACCGCCAGCCACACGGCCGAGACGAGGAAATAGAAAGCGCCGAAGCCGGCGTAGGGTGCGACGTCCATGATGCCGGGCGTTGCGACGTCGTTCGCCTTCGCGAGGAAAAAGAGGCCCGCGAGCGACGATTGCGCCCCACTGAGAACCATCGCCCATTGAGCGCCGCTGTTCCAGCGCCGGATGCCGGTGGCGAGCTGCAACATTCCGGAGAGAACCGCCCAGACGCCGAACACCGCGAGAACCGCGTGGGGGCTGAGGCCGAGTGAGACGGCGACCGCGAGGGCGGTGACGGTGCTGATCGCGGCGTTGACGATCTGGCTGGGATTGGCTCTCCACCCACCGCTGCGCTGCGCATCGACGAGATTGGCCGCTGCATCCCAAGCGGGATACGCCACGAGAAGGGCCGCCGCGACCGGGGATACGCTTCGTCCGACGGTCACGGCTGCGGCGACCCAGGCGGCGGCAACGCCGGCACGGACGAAATAGTAGGATGTCAGCCATTGTGTCGACGCGGGAACTGGCATGTCGATGTCCTTCTCATGTGCCCGTCGCTCCGAGGATCGGCAAAGTAGCGCCAGCGCGCTGAAGGCCTTGCGGTATCCTCGGTGCTCGTGAGACCTTGCCCATCACCGCAGCGGGGAAACGTCTCCAAGGACCGCATGTGTAATTTTTGGACCCCGCATCGGCCATGACGGATCCGCCGAAAGACTTGACCGATCGTCCGGAGATCGTTTCCGCCGGCGCGGAGAACGCGGATCTGCTGTCGCTGGTGTTGGCCCAGATTCGGCTGAACGGTGACCGGGTCCAGGCCCGCACCGTTTCGCACGGCGAGCCGCTGAAACTGGACGTCGATGCGGCCCATGTTCTCGTCGTCGCCGCAGGTGTGCTTCAGGTCGGCGGAAGCGCCGGACAACCGCTCGTGCTGGATACCGGCGACCTCATGCTCCTGCCACGCGGCCCCGGGGCTGCACCGCTCGTCGCATCACCCGAGCCGGCGACGGTCATCGTCTGTCGGTTCTGGTTCGACCCCTACAGCCTTCGCGGCATGATCGCGGCCCTGCCGGACCTCATCCACATCCGACACGCCGAAGGGGCGGAATGGCTGGACGGCATGGTGCATTTCATGATGCGGGAGACGACCGACCCGCAGCCCGGCGCGGCCCTGATGATCTCGCGGATCATCGATCTGCTCGTGATTCGCACCCTGCGGACCTGGGTCCATCTCGGGCATTCGTCCGGCTGGCTGAGCGGTCTCTCCGATGCCCGCATCGCCCGCGTGCTCAAGGCCATGCACGAGCGGCCGATGCAGCCCTGGCGTATCGACGAATTGGCAGGCCTCGCCGGCATGTCCCGCTCGGGCTTCGCCGAGCGGTTCACCGAACTCGTGGGACGCTCGCCGCTGCGATACCAGAACGAGTGGCGGCTCAGCCTCGCGCGAGACATGCTGGCGAGGCGGGAGGCACGGGTCGGCGAGATCGGGCTGCGGGTCGGCTATACGTCGGAGGCCGCTTTCAGCCGCGCCTACAAGGCCCTGTTCGGGCACCCGCCACGGGACGAGATCTAGGCTCCGGACAGGCCATTCGGGTCATCAACCCCCGTTATCGTCGAGGGTCAGAACTGGTTCGGCAGGTTCTTCACGGCGTTGCCGAGGGCTTCCACGCTCTCGGCGATCTTGCGACCGGCCGGGGCGAGGGACGGCACTTTCAGGCCGAAGATTTCGCTTTGTTCGGGTTCCGGTGCCGCTGCGGGTGCCGCTGCGGGTTCGGCGCTGGCTTCCTGCACGGGCTTCACGGGCTTGACCGGCTTGGGCTTGGCAACAGCCACGCTCGGCTTGGCGACGCTGGCGGCGGGCTTCACGACCACGCTGGCGGCGGGCTTCACGACCACGCTGGCGCTGGGCTTCGACGTTTCCGCACCGGCCTCGGTACGGGTCGGCTCGGGGGGAAGCGACGCGAAGCTGGTGGCGGCCGAGCGCGCGCGGATGGTCTGGGCCGCACTCGGGGCGATCACCGAAGCGACGCGGTTCGGCACGATGGGCGAGAGTGCGTTGGGCGGCAGCGCCAGGCTCACCGGCTCGATCGGCGGCAGCGCCTTCGGACGGGGCGCTTCGGCCTTGACGATCGAGGGAGCGGGCGTCGCCGCCGCCAGCGTCACGGGAGTATCGACCTTCGGGGGTACTTCGACCTTGGCAGTGGCTTCGACCGGCGCGGGACTTTGAACCTTCGACATCGCCTCGGCCGTAACCGGCTCCTCGACGAGGGCACGCCTCTCCACGAGCTGAATACCGGTCTCCCGGACCGGCGCGCGTGATCCGGCGGCCGAGGCCAGGGCCGGCACGCCGTCGCGCAGGTCGGGCCAATCGGCCGCTTTGGCCTGGAGGGCCTGCGCCTTCTGCATCTGGTAGAGGTTCGGCCGCGCCACCTGCGGACCAGCGAGACTGCCCATCGCCGAATAGGCCGCGTAGGACAGGCCGGCCACGGCGACGCAGCCCAACGTTCCGAGAACGACCATGCGACCGCGCGCGGCGGGCTTCGACCCAGGCTTCACCGGCCTGGCCGCGACCGGCTTGTCAGCAACAACCTTGTCAGCGACGGGCTTGCGGGAGCCAGCGTCGCGCCTTTCGCTCGGGTCGATGGCAACCTGCATCATCGGGCGAGTTCTCTAACAATGGTCGAAAAAACGTTTGACCGTCATGGAATCGCGACGGCGCGGAACGGACGTGATGCCGACATTCGGGCACAAAGATGTCCTCGGACATCGTGCCAGTCACGCCCGTGTCGTCGCTCACATGTATCTGGATAAAGCATTGGCGCTTAACGCTCGGTATCCGTCGAGCACTTGCGGCCGAGCGCCATTTTCAGATGGTCGCGGCGTCGGGGTGAAACGGGCGCTGTGCGCCCCATCCCGCATGCGCGCATTCCCAGCGGATGGGTTATCGCTACAAGCACAACGCGGCACTAGATCCATCCCGGTACGATCGACGATGACCCTGTCTCCCTCCGGCCCTCCGCCTGTGGAACCGGCCAAGCGCGCCTCGCCGCGCCTGCGCTGGGCCTCCCTGCCGACGCGGGCACGCCTCGTCGTCCTCGTCCTCGCCATCGATCTGCTGGCGGCCGTGGTCTCGTTCAGCCTCATCGTGGTGAATGCCCGCTCGGCCGTGCAGGTCGAGATGCAGGCGACCCTCGCCAATATCGAACTGGTCGTGGCCGACACGATCGGCCTCGCGCAATCGGCCTCCCCCGCGAGCCTGCTGCGCACGCTGGAATTGCGGGTGCAGGACCTCCGCCATGTCCGCGTCGCGGTGTTCGATGCCGAGGGCGGTAAGGTCGCCCTGGCCAACCCGCGCGCGCGCCGCGAGAGCCATCTCGCTCCGCGCTGGTTCGCCGCCCTGATCGCCCCGACGCCACAGCGCGACGAGTTGCCCATCGTGGCGCAGGGCCAGCGGATCGGCACCGCGCTCATCACCACCGAACCCCTGGACGAGATCGATGAGGTCTGGGGCTATACGGTCTCCCTCTCGCTCGCGAGCCTGTGCCTCAATCTCGGGCTTCTCGGCGCCCTCTACATCGCCTTCGGCCGCGTCCTCGCTCCCCTGACGCAGCTGGCGGACGGCCTGACCCAGCTCGAACGGCACGATTACACGGTGCGGCTCGACCCGCCCGCCTCGCGCGAACTCGCCATCATCGCCGAGCGCTTCAACAGCGTCGCGGAGGCGCTCTCCGAAGCCCGCGCCGCCAATGGCCGCCTCAACCGCCAGCTTCTCACGGCGCAGGACGACGAGCGGCGGCGCACCGCGCTGGAACTCCACGACGAGTTCGGCCCCTGCCTCTTCGCGCTCGAGGCCAATGCCGCCTCGGTGACACGGATGGCGCAGGCCGAGAGCCAGCCGGACCGGGCCAAGCTCACGGCCCGCGCCGACGAGATCAGCGCCATCGTCGGGCAGGTGCAGGGGCTGAACCGCGACCTTCTGAATCGCCTGCGTCCCCATGCCCTGGGTCAGGTGCCGCTGGCCGAGTGCCTGCAGCTTCTCCTGCGGAATTTTCGCAGCCGCCATTCCGAGACGGTGTTCGAAGGCCGCTTCACCGACCTCGCCCGCGGCTACGGCGACCTCGTCGACCTCACCGTCTTCCGCTGCATCCAGGAGAGCATGACCAACGCGGTCCGGCATGGGGAGGCGCGCCGTGTGATGGCGGAGGTGAGCGAGAGCCACGCCTCCGACGCGTTGCGGGTGGAGATCCGCGACGACGGCACCGGGCTGGCGGAGAAACGCACGTCCGATCTCGACGGAGGTTTCCGCGGCGGAATCGGTTTGTCGGGGATGCGCGAGCGCGTGGAAGCGCTCAGCGGCACATTTCACCTTGACAACGCGGCGCCGGGGACGGTTGTCCGGATAGTGATACCGCTCGATCCCGAGCGGACCGAGGACACGAGCCCGATCGTTTCCGTATGAACGCGTTCACACCGACATCGACCCAAGCGCCCGTCCTCGTGATCGACGATCATCCGATCGTCCTCCAGGGCTGCCGTCGCGTCCTCGAAGACGCCGGTATCGAGCGGATCGCCGAGGCGACCAGCACGGTGGCGGGCTACCGCCTGTTCTTCCGCCTGCGCCCCTCGATGGTGATCTGCGACCTGACCTTCCAGGGCAGCGGGCTCGCGGGTCTCGATCTCATTCGCCGGATGCGCAGCGCCTCGCCCGGCATTCGCATCCTGGTCTTCAGCATGCACAACGATCCGGTGATCGTATCGCGAGCGCTGGAGGCTGGGGCGCTGGGCTACGTGCTCAAGGACCACGCCTCTGTGGAATTGTACGAAGCCTTCGAGAAGGTCCGTTCCGGCCAGGTCTATCTCGACCGTCGCCTCGCCACCGAAGTCGCCATGCTGCGCACCGACCCGCGCCGTACGCCGGAATCGCAATTGACCCCGCGCGAGCAGCAGATCCTCACCCGGCTGGCCCAGGGCAAGTCCTATGGCGTCATCGCGAGCGACCTGTCGGTGAGCTACAAGACCGTCACCAACGCCTGCTCGCAGATGCGCCAGAAGCTCGGCGTTCGGACGCTTGCCGAACTCATCCATGTCGCGGTGACGCAGGCGCAGCGGCAGGGGTGAGATAGCCCCCCGGCAATCAGACGATGCCGTCGATCCGGCGCAGGGCCGGGACGACGAAATCGACGAAGGCGCGCACCGTCGGCCGTAGGAACTTCGCCGAGGAGTAGGTGAGGTAAAGCTCGGTCGGCCGGATCTCGTGATCACCCAGGACTCTGACCAGACGCCCGCTCGCCAGTTCCTCCGTGACGAGTTGGACCTGCGCCGTCCCGATCCCCCGCCCCGACAACATGGCGTCGATGAGGACGCGCGCGTTGTTGGTCGTCAGCACCGGCCGCACCGGGACTTCGACCGTCTCACCGTTCCGGCACAGGGGCAATGTATCGGCCCGGGACAACACCGTGTCGGTGACGAGGAGGCTGTGGTCGAGGAGATCGTGCGGCTCGGTGACCGAAGCGCGTGTCTCGAGATACGACGGTGCCGCGACGAGGATGCGCTGGACCAGCCCGATCCGACGCAGGATCGCCTCCTGGTCGACCGGGCGGCCCATGCGGATGGCGAGATCGAAGCCTTCGTGGATGAGATCGGCCGAGCGGTTCTCGAGGGTCAGGCGGACCGAGACGGCCGGGTGCCGATCCTGAAAGTCGGCGACGATCCGGTGGAGGCGGCTCTCTCCCAAGCAAACCGGGCCGTGCACGCGCAGGGAACCTCCGATCGTCCCGGCTTCGTTCCGAGCCTCGTCGATTGCGGCGTCGATGGTGGCGAGGGCGCCAATGGAGGCTTCGTAGAGACGCAACCCCACGGGTGTCGGCCGGATGGCGCGGAAATTTCGCTCCAGCAGCCGGGCGCGGGTATGCGCTTCGAGATTGCGCAGGAGTTTGCTCACCGCAGGCTGCGAGATCCCGAGATCCTCGGCGGCCGCCGTCATCGAACCGCGCTCCACGGTGCGAATGAAGGCGCGCAGGGCGACGGTGAGATCCACGCATAACCCCTGGTTATGGCAACGAGCGCTGTCCAGCGCGTAGACGCTGCGTCGGCATCGGACAACCATTCTGCATCGCAACGATGACGGATGCCGACATGCCGATCCAGCGCCGAGACCTCCTCCGTTCCGCCGCATGCGCCTCCCTCGCGCTCGGGATCGCACCCGCGCTCGGGGCGGTGCCCGATTCCGTGCTGGATGCGGGCGTGCTGCCGCCGGGAGCGGCCAGCCGCTTCGCGCAGCTCAATGGCATCCTCATGCATTACGTCGTCGCCGGGTCCGGCCCGCCCCTGGTCCTCCTGCATGGCTGGCCGCAGACATGGGCGGCCTGGAGGGCCACGATGGCCGCCTTGTCCGACCGCTTCACCGTCATCGCGCCCGATCTCAGGGGGCTCGGTCTCTCGGAGCGCACCGTATCGGGCTACGACAAACGTACCATCGCGGAGGATATCCGCGCTCTGATCGACCACGAGGCGGGTGGCCGTGCGGGCGTGGTCGGGCACGACATGGGCGGCAAGGCGGCCTACGTCCTGGCGCATCTGCACCCCGACCGGATCTCCCGACTCGTCCTCGCCGATTGCCTTCTTCCCGGCACGGAGAACATGGACCCGCTCCGGGGCGGAGCGTGGCACTATGGATTCCACATGGCCCCCGACATCCCCGAAAAGCTCACGGCCGGTCGGGAGCGTGGCTATATCCGCGACCAGATCAGGGCGTGGTCCCACAGCAAGGAGGCCGTTACGGACGAGGCGATCGCGGAGTACGCGCGGCACTACGCATCCCCCGGCGGCATGAGAGCGGGGTTCAACTACTATCGCGCCCTCAAGGACGACGCCGCTCTCGCGGCGAGCTTCGCCGGACGCCGTCTCGCAATGCCGGTCCTGGCCATCACGGGCCGTTACGGGGTGGGCTCGCGCCTGTCGGAAGCGCTGAACCGCGAGAGCGATCGGGTGGAGACGGTCATCGTCGAGGAGAGCGGCCATTTCGTCGCCGAGGAAGCGCCGGAGGCGTTTCAGCGTGCCGTGGCGCAATTCATGACGGGCTGATCGCTTGGTCGGACGGGGTGGGGAAGCTCTAAACGAGCCCACCCATCCCGCGCACGATCGCCCATTCCTCCTCCGTCACCGGCTGGACCGAGAGGCGGGAATTGTTGGCCAGTACCATCGCCTTCAGGCGCGGCTCGGCCTTGATCGCCTCCAAGGTCACGGGGCGCTTCAGAGGCTCGACCGCACGAAGATCCACCATGCCGAAGCGACCGGTCGGGTCGGTGTCGTCGGGGTAGTAGGGGCGGATCACCTCGACGATCCCCACCACCGCCTTGCCCTCGTTGGAATGGTAGAAGAAGCCGCGCTCGCCCACCTGCATCGCCATCAGGTTGAGCTTGGCGACGTGGTTGCGTACCCCGTTCCACGGCGTGCCGTGCTCCCCCGCCGCGACCTGCTGGTCCCAGGACCAAGTCTTCGGCTCGGATTTGTAGAGCCAATACGCCATCGTTCGCCTCGCTTGTCGGCCCCTCCTTAGCGCGGGAAAGCGTGGCCGTCAGGCGTCGCGGAGGGCCGATCCCCAATAGCGCAGGCTGTCATCGTTGATGGGCGAGCCGGCTTGCGCGTTGCGCGCGGTCACGAAGGCGTGGAACGCCTCCGCCTCGTCCGGACCGAGGAGGCTGCGGATCGCGTTGAGTATCCGGGTGATGCGCAGGTGGTTGTGGTCGTAGGGGCGCAGCCAGCCGTCGGTGCGGGTATAGAAGAGCCGCATCCGTGCGAGCGCCGAGCGCAGGCCTTCTCGCGCGGTCTCGTCGGCGCGGATCGCCTCGGCCTCGTCGCGCCCCAGCACCGGGGCGCCCGGCACCGCGCGGCTGGCTTCGGCCAGGGGAAAGCACCATTGGATATAGTCGTGCACGCCCTCGATCCGCGCATCGTCGAAGGCGAGAATATCGGCGAGGCTGCGCCGCGCGCCATCACGACCCGTGCCGGAGAGAAAGGCGTGGATCGGCCCCGTGCTCATTCGGCCTCCCCCTTGAGGGGACGGGCGAGGAGCCCCGCCACCACGGCATCGACGCTCGCTCCCCCGGAGACGATGGCGGCCACGGCCTCGGCCACCGGCATCTCCACCGCGTTGCGGCGCGCCAGGGCGATGAGCGCGGCGGCGGTGAAGGCGCCCTCGGCGAGCTTGCCGCCCGCCGCCTCCTCCGGGGTGGCCCCCGCGCCGAGGCGCTGGCCGAAGGCGAAGTTGCGCGATTGCGCCGAGGAGGCGGTCAGCACGAGATCGCCGAGGCCGGACAATCCCATCAGCGTCTCGGGCCGTCCGCCATAGGCGCGGGCAAACCGCATCAGCTCGGCGAATGCCCGCGCGATCAGGGCGGCGCGGGCGCTCTCGCCGAGGCCGCGCCCCGCGACGATGCCGGAGGCGATGGCGAGCACGTTCTTGCCCGCCCCGCCGATCTCGACGCCGCGCACGTCGTCGGTGTGATAGACGCGCAGAGCCGGGCCGGACAAAGCGGCGGCGAGGCGGCCGGCGAGGGCGCCATCTTCCGCGGCCAGGGTGACGGCGGTGGGCAGGTTGCGGGCGACATCCGCCGCGAAGCTCGGGCCGGACAGGACGGCCACGGGCGTGCCGGGCATCGCCTCGGCCGCCACCGCGCTCATGAAGGCGTCGCTGCCCCGCTCGATTCCCTTGGCGCAGAGCACGATGGCCGCATGCGGATCGAGGGACGGGCGCAGGGCGCCAAGCACGCCGCGCAAGGTCTGGGCCGGGGTGACCATCAGGACGATGTTCGCGCCGGCGAGATCCCCGGATTCGCCGGTGGCGCGGATGCCGTCGTGCAGCGTCACGCCGGGCAGGTAGCGGGCGTTCTCGCGGCTGGCCTGAAGCCGAGCGGCGGCCTCCCCGTCGCGCAGCCACAGGGTCACGGGCCGCCCCGTGGCCGCCGCCGCGTTGGCCAGCGCCGTCCCCCAGGCGCCGCCGCCCACCACCGCAATCCGCTCGCTCATGATCGATGGTCCTCTGGCGCTTGGTCCCCGATCGAGGATGTCCCGCCCGCCTTCAGCCGATAGAGCCGATAGAGCCGATGCGGCTGGAGACGGTCGTCCGCCGGAAGGGCCGGATGCAGGAAATCCTCGGCGAACACCATGCCGAGCCGGTGCATGACCCGCAGCGACGGGGTGTTGTACGCGGCAGTGAAGGCCACCACGGCCGGCACGCCGCAGCGCCCGAACAGGTCGTCGAGGGCGAGCCTGGCGGCTCTCGTGGCGAGGCCGCGTCCCCAGGCGGAGCGGGCCAGTCGCCAGCCGATCTCCACCGTCGCGCCCGCCGTCTCCCCACCCCCGAACGGCATGGGTCGGACCAGCCGCATGGCGCCGACGAAGCCGACGAACCCCTCCCCCGGCACGTCGAGCGCCCAGGGCCCGAACCCGTCGGACTCGAAGCGCCGGTCGATGGCGCGCGCCTCGATCAGGCTCTCGCCCCGGCTCTTGGTGGAGGGGAAATGACGCATCACCTCCGCATCGGCATTGAGATCCGCGAAACGCCGATCGTCTGCACGAAGCCAGCGTCGGAGGACGAAGCCTTGCCCCTTGAGCGAGGCGGGAACCGGCGGCGGCACGCTGCGCCGGATCTTACCGCGCCAGGCGAGGGAACGCCGGTTGAGGAGCCCGAGATCGGCCTTCTCGGCCAGCACCGCCTCGCCGAGATCGATGGCGAGGGAGAGCCGGTCCGGCGGCATGTTCGCCCAGGCGGGCGGGGCCACGCTCTCGCGCCAGGGACCGCCGCAGGCATTGTCGAGGAGGATGCGCGCGAAACAATGATCGAGGCGCACCGGCCATTCCGGCCGGGCGCGTGCCGCTTGGGGGAGACGCCGGTCGACGAGGTCGCGCCAGCGCCTCTGCAGGGCGACGGGCGGCACGGTCCCTTTCAAAAGACCCTCAGGCAACCGCCGCCGCCTCGGCGAAGGGCCAGCGGGCGCGGGCCGGCGCGGTGAGATCGTCCACGAGGCCGAGGCGCAGGCGCTCGATTCCCGCCCAGGCGATCATCGCGCCGTTATCGCCACAGAGGGACAGGGGTGGGGCCACGAAAGCGAGACCGGCCTCGTTGGCCTGTGTCGTCAGCGCACGCCGGATCGCGCCGTTGGCGGCGACCCCGCCGGCGGCGACGAGGGCGGTCGGATGGCCCGCGATGGAGCCGAACTCGCGCAGGGCGACACGGACCCGGTCCACCACCACGTCCACCACCGCCGCCTGGAAGCTGGCACAGAGATCGGCCACATCGGCGCTGGACAGCGGGGCCAGCCGCTCGGCCTCGATCCGCAGGGCGGTCTTGAGACCGGAGAGGGAGAAGTTCGGCTCGCGGCGACCGAGCATCGGACGCGGCAGGGCGAAACGCTCCCCGTTGCCGGTCTCGGCCATGCGCTCGACCTCGGGGCCGCCCGGATAGCCGAGGCCCAGGAGCTTCGCCACCTTGTCGAACGCCTCGCCGATGGCATCGTCCACGGTGGTGCCGAGGCGGACGTAATCGCCCACGCCCTTCACCGCCACGAGCTGCGTGTGCCCGCCGGAGGCCAGCAGGAGCAGGTAGGGAAAGCCGATGCCGTCGGTGAGCCGGGCCGTCAGCGCATGCGCCTCCAGATGGTTCACCGCGATGAGGGGCTTTCGCGCCACCAGCGACAGGGTCTTGGCCGTGACGAGGCCGATCAGCACCCCGCCGATCAGGCCCGGCCCGGCCGCGACCGCGATGCCGTCCACCTGCGACAGCGTCATTCCGGCACCGTCGAGGGCACGGGCGACGAGGCGGTCGAGCACCTCCACATGGGCGCGGGCCGCGATCTCGGGCACGACGCCGCCATAGGCCGCGTGCTCGGCGATCTGGCTCAGAACCTCGTTGGAGAGGATGCGGCCGCGCCCGTCCTCGCCCGGCATCACGACGGAGGCCGCCGTCTCGTCGCAGGTCGTTTCGATGCCGAGGACGTTCATGACGATGCTTTGGATTTCACGGAGACAAGGTTTCCCACCCTAGCCGGGCATGACGGTGGAGGGCAACGACGGCCGGAGCCAGCGATGGTCGTCCACCGGCAACCACGTGTCATCGAACCGGCTTGCCAACGGCCCGCCGAGGAGCGAATCCGAAGCCATGGTGGCGACACGAATCTGGATCGCGCGGCCCGAGCCGGGCGCCACGCGCACGGCCGAGCGACTCTCCGCCCTGGGCTTCGAGCCCCTGGTGGCGCCGGTCCTCGTTGTGGCGGCGACGGATGCTCCCCTGCCGGAAGGCCCCTTCGACGGTCTCGTCGTCACCAGCGCGAACGCGCTTCGGCAAGCCTCGCGATGGCACCCGCTTCATAGCGTCCCCGTCTTCGCGGTGGGCGCGCGCACGGCGGCGCTGGCACGGGAATGCGGTTTCGCCTTGGTGAAGACGGCCGACGGCAACGCCGCCGATCTCGTCGGCCTCGTGGAGCGGGAAGTCTCGCCGGGAGCATCCCTGCTGCATGTGGCGGGGGAGGACCGCAAGGCGGAACCGGAGGCATCCCTGACACGGGCAGGCTTCCGGCTGACGAGCCACATTGCCTATGGCGCACGAGCCGTGCCGTCGCTGCCCGCATTGGTGGCGTCGGCGCTCGCGCCCCCGTCCACGCTGACAGGCGTGCTGCACTACTCACGAAGAAGCGCCGCGACGGCTTGCGAACTCGCCATCAAGGCGGGATATGGCGGAGCTTTCGCGGCGCTCAGGCATTACTGCTTGTCGGCGGACGTGGCGGCTCCCCTGGCTCGGGCTGGGATCGCTCCCCATTTCGTTGCCGGACAGGCCAATGAGGATTCACTTCTCGCGGGCCTGACATCAGGATTCTGACAAGCGGTCTCGCCGAGGCGGCGGCCTCGGTGCTAGGACGAATGACAAGCTGTGACCGCAGGGCGGCAAACGGAGCGCGGAACGCGCCAGGTTGCGGAATGCGGCAGACGAAAGTCGGGAAGGGAGCAAGAAGCCCGTGAATCCACCCAACAGCGACGGAAAAGGTCCGGGAACGCCCACCGGGGCGAACGGCCCCAAACCCGAGACCGGCAAGCCTGAAGTGGGCAAGCCCGGCACGCCGATTCCCGGCTCCACGAGTGCTGCCTCCACGAATCCTGCCGCCGCCAAGCCGGGCTCCACGAATCCTGGCTCCTCGAATCCTGGCTCCGCAAGTTCAGGCGAAGCAAAGCCCATCGTGCCGCCCGTAGGATCACCGGCCCAGCCGGCCAAGGCCGAGACGCCTGTCGCCAGCACGACACCGGTATCGACGGTCGCCAAACCTTCGGATGGCAAGCCGGCCGACGTGAAGCCAGCGGACCTGACGCCCGTTGCCGCGAAGGCGGGCACGTCTCCGTCCAGCCCCGTGAAAGCGGATGCGCCGAAGGTGGAGCCGGTCAAATCCGAGCCGCCGAAATCTGCCGCATCGAGTTTCGACGCCGGCAAGGCCGGTGGCCCCAAGCCCGATCTGTCCAAGCCCGATCCCGCGAAGTCGGAGCCCGTGAAACCCGCCGGTTCCGGCCCCATCGGCGCGGGTGCGGCGGCAAGCAATCCGTCATCGATGCGTAGCGATGCGCCGAAGACCGGAGCGGCCGCCAGCGGACCGCAATCCACACCGCAGAAGGCGGAGATCACCGACGGGCCGATCATCGACCTGAAGGCGAAGCGGATTTCCGATCCGACAGAGGCCACCAAGACCGGTCCTGCTTCGAGCGCGACGAAACCCTCGGGCTCCACCACCTTCACGGGCAGCCCGGACAAGCCGTCCGCGCCCTCCGACACGAAGAGCGCCGGTTCGACGACGCCCAAGATCGGTCCGGCCGTTGCCGTGCCCGAACCCAGGCGCGGCGGCGCGGGCTTCGGCTCGGTCGCCACGGCCGGGCTCCTCGGTGGTGTCATCGGTGCCGGCCTGCTTTTCGCCGTGGAGCGCTCCGGTGCCCTGGGCGTCGCGGAGGACGGTCGCATCGCCGCCCTCGACCAGAAGATCGCCGCGCTTGCGCCGAAGGAGGCCCTCGCCGCCCTCGACAAGCGCATCGGCGCCAACGAGGCCGGCCTGAAGCCGCTGCAAGAGTCCATCCGCTCAGCCGATGCCACCGCCAAGGAGGCGTTGCAGAAGGCGGGATCCGTGTCCGCGGTACCGACCACGGTGCCGACCGGTGACGGATCCGCGCCAGCCGCGACCCTGCCGCCGGATCTCATGGCCCGGCTCGATGGGCTCGACCAGCGCGTGGCGGCTCTACAGGAAGAGCCGGGACGCGACCAATCCGGCAATGCCGGTCTCACCGCCATCACCCCCCAGACGCTGACCGGTCTAGAGGACAGGCTGAAGGCCGTCGAGGGCAAGGTCGACACCGCCGCCAAGCCCGCCGCCAACGACGGCCTTGCGAGCCAGGTCACCGCCCTGAAGGGTGAACTCGAGACGCGCACCAAGGCAAATGCCGAAGCCGGGGAAGCGCTGAACCAGAAGCTCGCGAGCCTGCAGCAAACCCTTGAGAGCCGCGTCAAGGCCGCGACGGAAGCGGTCCAGACCGCGACGCAGGCCAGCCAGCAGGCGGTCGACGCCAACAAGGCGCAGGCGGCCGAAGCGGCCAAGGGCGTGGAGCGGCTCATCCAGGCCCAATCCGAGAAGATCGCCGGCCTCGATCAGGCCCTGGCCAGCCGCGCGGAGGCCTCCACCGTCCAGGCCGCCATGCGGGTCGTCGCAGCGGACCGCATCGTCGGCGCGCTGAACACCGGCTCGCCCTATGCCGATGCGCTGGCGGCCCTGCGCAGCTCCGAACCCGGCGATCCGGCACGACTCAGCGCCGTCGCGGCCTTCGCCGACAAGGGCGCTCCGACGGCCACGTCTCTCGCCGCCGAGTTCCGTCCCATCGCCGAGCGGATCGCCGCGAACCGCAAGGCGGCCCAGGCGAAATCGGTGGCCGAGACAGGCGACATCAAGCAGCGCCTGATGAGCATGGCCGAATCCATCGTCCAGGTCCGCAAGGTCGACGCGCCGGCAAAGCCCGGCGAAACCGTCACCGAGGATGCCGTGCCGAAGGTGCAGGATGCGCTGGATCGCGGTGCCATCGCCGAGGCGGCCAAGGCCTTTGCCGGCCTGCCCGAGGATGTGCGCGGGCAGGCCGGCGAGTTCGGCACCAAGCTCGCCTCGCGGGCCGCGGCGGGTGACGCCGCGCGGATGCTGCTGGCGGACGCGTTCAAGGCATTGCCGTCGACCGGTACCGCCCGGTGAGGTCCGTCCGTCCGCGCGGATCGCCGGGCGGCGCCGTCTCGATCATTGTGTGCGGGCGCAGCTTGCCCGCCTTTCCCGATACTCGCGTCCCCTCCTCGGCCGACGCCACCTTCCGGAGTTCGTGATCCCATGTGGCGCGCCCTCGCCTTTCTAGCCCTCCTCGCCATTGCCGCCTTCGGGGCGACATGGATCGCCGACCGGCCCGGCACGGTCACCATCGTGTGGAACGGGTACGAGGTCGCCACGAGCCTCGCCATCGCCCTGATCGGGGTGCTCATCGCCGCCATCGTCATCGGGTTCATCTGGGCTGTGGTGAGGGGAATCATCACGCTTCCCGAGGCCCTGGTCCGTGGCTCCAAGGAGCGTCGCCGGGCCAAGGGTTTCTCCGCTCTCTCGCGGGGCATGGTCGCGGTCGGCTCGGGCGATCCCCTGGCGGCGCGTCGCCATGCCAGCGACGCCGAGCGTCTGCTCGGTGCCGAGCCGCTGGCGCTCCTCCTGAAGGCGCAGGCCGCGCAGATCTCCGGTGACCGCGAGGCGGCGGAACACGCGTTCCAGCGCATGGTCAACGATCCCGAGACGCGGGTGCTCGGCCTGCGCGGGCTGTTCGTGGAGGCCCGCCGTCGCGAGGACGACGTGGCCGCCCGTGCCTATGCGTCCGAGGCCGCGCGCCTCGCACCCAGCGTCACCTGGGCCAACGAGGCCGTGCTCGAGGCGCAATGCGCGGATGGCGATTGGAGCGGCGCCGTCGAGACGGTGGAGCGCCGTGCCTCCCTCGGCCTGATCGAGAAGGGGCTCGCCCGTCGCCAGCGCGCGGTCCTTCTCACCGCCGCCGCACAGACCCGCGAGGCCGGCGAGCCCGAAGCGGCGACGCAGCGCGCTCTCGATGCGGTCAAGCTCGCGCCCGACCTCGTCCCGGCCGCCTGCATCGCCGGACGCCTGCTCGCGCGGCGCGGCGACCTGAGGAAAGCGGCCAAGATCGTCGAAGCGGCCTGGCGCGCCAATCCCCACCCGGACCTCGCCAAGGTCTATCTCGGCCTGCGCGTGGGCGATTCCGTGCGCGACCGGCTCGCTCGGGCCGAAACCCTCGCCAAGATTTCCACCTGGCACCCCGAAGCCCGGCTCGCCATGGCGCAGGCCGCCTTGGAGGCGCAGGAATTCGGCAAGGCCCGCGAAGCGCTGGCGCCCCTTCTCGCCGAGCGTCCGACCGTCCGCACCTGCCTCGCCATGGCGAAGATCGAAGAGGCCGAGCACGGTGCGGGAACAGGGCGGGCACGCGAATGGCTGGCCAAGGCCGCCCACGCCCCGCGCGACCCGATGTGGATCGCGGACGGGATCGCCTCGGAGCGCTGGGCGCCGGTCTCGCCGGTCACCGGCCATCTCGACGCCTTCGTCTGGAAGGCGCCGACCGAGTTGCTCGAAGGGCCGTCTAGCGACGATGTCACCGGCGACCTCGTCGACAAGGACGATCGCAGCCAACCGGCCCTCGCGCCAGCCCTGCAGGGCAACGAGATGCCGGCGCCCGTGACTGCGCCCGTCGCGGCACCCGCGAAACCCGCCGAACCCCAGCCGGTGAACGGCGCCGCTATGGTGTCGAAACCCTCCGCGCCGGCCACGGGTCCGATGGCGCCCGGCGCCGTGACACCGGTGGTGTTCCCCCCGCCGAAGGGTTCCGATTCCACGTCTGAGAACAAGGCGCGTCTGGTCGGCTGATCCCGCAATGGGGCAAGAAGGGCGGCGCGGCGGCGTCGCCCTTTAAAGGTCGGTTCACGCAAGCTCGCTAAAGCTGTGTCCAGCGAGTTCTGCGTAAACGAAGTGCCATGTCCCCATCTCTCGACGATGCGCCGGACTTCTCCGGCCTGATCGAACTGTCGCGTCTCGGTGACCTCGATCTGAAACCTGTCATCCTCCGGGTGCAGACCGATCTCTTCCTCACCGCGACCGCGCGGGACAGGAAGACGGTGGAGGCCTTCGAATCCCTGGCCGGCGGCTTGATCCCGACCGTCGACGACGAGACGGCCGAGATCGTGGCGCGCAAGCTGGCGCCCTTCCCCGCGACCCCGCAATCGGTCCTCGCCGCACTCGCCGCACGCGGCGGCGAGATCAGGGATCTGGTGATCGCGCAGGCGCCGGACCTGTCGGCGCTCGTGATCGAGGCCGCACTGGCGGACGGGTCGGACATCGCCGTCGCCATCGCCCGACGGGCCGATCTGAGCCGCAGCCTCATCGACGAGATGGCCTCCCGCGACGTCGCGGCCATCGATCTCGCCCTTGCCGAGAACTGGCAGCTCAGCCTTCAGGGCACCACCGTCGCGCTCCTGGTCGGTCGCGCTAGAACCAGGCCGGACCTGGCCCAGGCGCTGCTCGCCCGTCCCGACCTTGCTCCTGGCGATCTCGGACCACTGTTTCTGTACTCCGACGAGGAACTCCGCGAGGCGATCGGCCGGGCGGTGGGCTCGCGCGCCGCACTTCGGCCAGCGCCTCCCCTGCCGCGCGAGGCCGGAGCCATCCTCACCGGTTTCTCCGGGCGCAAGGATGTGGCCGGCTTCGTCGGTGCACTGTCGGACATGCTCGGGCTGCAGCGCAATTTCCTCGCCGGGACACCCGACCCGAGCCGCCGCTACGACCTCCTGACCCTGGCGCTTCGCGCGGTCGGGCTGCACGAGGAAGAGGCGGTGTATGTCTTCCTCACCCTCAACGAGACCGTGGCCCGCTCCGTGGACCGGGTCTACGATCTGGTGAAGCTGTTCCGCACCATCCCGCGCGGTGCGGCCCGAGACCTTCTCTGTGCGGTTCTCGACATGCCGCTGGCCGAGCGGCTCAACGGCGGCTCCGCCCACCAGCCCTACGCGGCCCCCGACGCGGTGCGTCCCCGCATGCCCGCCACCGAGCGCGCCCCGCTACGCCCGGCCCTGCCCGGCAGGGTGCGGCAGTCCGGAACGGCCTGACGGCCCACCGGGGCCCGCGTCGTTCTATTCGGCAAGATCGAGATGGTGGCGGCCTGCACGGTCGTCGATCTCGATGATCCAGAGATCGTCGTCGAAGCGTAGTTCCTTGCCGATGCGGAGTTCGACATCGGGCGGCGAGGCTTCGCTCATCAGCCGGACGAAGCTGCGGTCCGCCCCGTCCCCGGTATCGACGAGGGATTGCGGGGCCGGACCATAAAGGTCCGCCCGGCCATCCAGACGGTCGACCTTCACGAAGATGGCTCCCGCCTCGGGCGCACCGCGCCGTCGCTGCACCGCGTCGATCCCCTCGACGGCGAGACGGCGGAGATGGGCCGAGACCCAGAAATCGGAGCGCAGGCGAGGCATGGCCCGCCTATAGCACCGATGGATTGGCGCAAGCATCGGCCTCCGGGGACCAATTCCCGGATCTGATCCAGCGCTCGATGGCGATCGCCCGTCTCGGGTCTATAAATCGACCGGTGCCGGGTTGATCGACGAGGCTCCTGCGGCCGGGATCAGACACAAACGGGACCACCCTTGCGAGGTGCGGTCCCGTTGGGTTTCCAAAGAAGCGTCCAGCTTTAGCACGCCAGGATCGGGTCTGCCCGGAAGACCTACTGGGCGACGGTCGAACCGGTCGTGGTGGTCGATTTCACCGGCTTCGAACCCGGCTCGTGCGACATCGTCTTGGTGCGGGATTCGACGCTCTCGCCATCGCGGACCTTGGTCTTGGTCTGTGACTTCGAGAAGGTGCCGCCGTCATGGGACATCGCCTTCGCCTGTCCGTTCAGGCCACCGTTACCGGTCTCGTTCACGTGCGAGCGATCCTTGGTCTTGCCGCCGGCGGCGCTGCCACCGGTCGCGAGCGAGGAGCCCGTCGCGCCGTCCGAGCCCGTCGAGGTGCCGCCCGTCCCGACCGTCGAGGCGGACGTGCCGCCGGCGGCGGCGGAACCGGCGCTGCCGCCCGTCGCGCTGCCGCGAGTCTGGGCATCGGCGATGGCGGGCGCGAGGAGGAGCCCGAGGGCCGCGAGCGCGGGAAGAACCTTCGTCATCGTCATGTCAGCCTCACCTCTTGTCCTTGGGAACGGTGACCACGCAGTCGCCGTCGCCGGTGGTTGTCATCGTGGTGCCGTTGCCGGAGCTCGAACTCGAGGCCGAGCTGCTCGTCGTGCCATCGGCGGATCGGGTGGTGACGGACGGCCCCCCGGTAGAGGAACTCTTCACGCCGTCCGGACCGGCCGTGACCGAACTCGACACCGCTCCGGTGTTCTTCGCCGCATCGGACGAGACGATTTTACAGGGTTTTCCGTTCGGCCCGGTGGTGACCGTCGTGCCGCCCGAGACGCCGTTCGGTCCCGCGGTGACGGTGCTGGTCTGGGCATGGCTCGCGGCGACCCCGGCAATGGCGAGGGCGCCGCCGAGAAGCGGCAGGATCATACGCGCCATGGTGCAACTCTCCTCGGAAGCGGGATGGGCGCGGCTCCGGGGAACCGCGCCCGAGGGGTCAGACCTGCGGCTCAGCGCTTGTTGTGGCCGGGCGCGTTCTCGGAATTGCCGGGACCGCTCTTGTCGTGGCCAGCAGCGCTGCCGGACTTGCCGGCGCCGCCGGACGTTCCGGCGGACGAGCCACCGGTGCCGACCGTCGAGCCGCTGGTGCCCTTGCCGGCCGACGAACCGCCGGTACCGACCGTCGAGCCCGAGCCGCTACCCGTGCCGGCGGACGAACCACCCGTGCCGACGGTCGAGGAGCTGTTGCCGCCACCGGCCGACGAACCGCCTGTGCCCAGCGTCGAGGACGTGCCCGAGCCGCTTCCGGAGCCAGCCGACGAACCACCCGTACCGACCGTCGAAGAACTGGTGCCACCGCCCGCGGAAGAGCCGCCGGTTCCGACGGTGGACGACGACTGCGCGACCGCCAGGGCAGCGCCACCAAGGACGAACGTGGTCGTGAGGGCGACGATGCGAATCTGCTTCAACATAAGGTTGCTCCAGTTGTTGTAGTCTTTACGGAGCAATAAACGGAGACCTGCCAAATACCGTTCCAACAAAATGCAGCTTACTTGAGCAAAGCGCCTATCTGAACGGCAGATTAACGCGCCGTTCTATTTATCCCGAGCGTGGCCAACCGTTCAGGGACTTGCCCTGCTCGAGAAAGGACTGGTTGGCCAGAACTGCCAAACGGTGTTCGGCCAGAATCTCCGCCAATCCTGAACCGTCAGGAGAGAGGCGCGAGCGGGCAGGAACGACGATTGCCGTTTGACCGTTCCACGCCGACATCGCGGGGGCTTCGCGCGTTCACGCGCCGTCGACACCGAAAGCGGCTTTGCCGCTCTCAGTCCCTCACACACCGAGGTCAGAGGCCGAACGCCGGATCCGACCCTTATCCCTTGGTCGAGCCGGCACGGGAGGCGAGTTCGCGCAAGGTGCGGCCGGCGGCGACGCCCTTGACCGGGAGCTTGCGGTCACGCTCGAATTTCTCGATGGCCGCCCGTGTGCCGGGGCCGAGGACGCCGTCGGCGACGAGCGGTCCGTAACCGAGTTTCACCAAGGCGCGCTGTGCCTGCGCCACGGCCTGATCGGGTTTCGGCGTCACCGACGCCGTGGTTTCCCCGGCCTTGATGATGTCGGCGATGACATCGCGCTTGGTCGACGCCGCCGCCGGCGCGGGCTTGGGCGCGGGTTTGGCCGCCTCGATGGCCAGCGCGGCTTTCGGCTCGGGAGCGGTCTCGGGCTTCGGCACCTCGATCTTGCGCGGCGCGGCTTCCGCCAGTTTCGCCGGCTCAGCTGTCTGGCCGGATGCCGGCTTGGCGGCGGTGGTGCCGGCACCCTTGCCAAGGGTGGGGAAGAGCGGCGCGGGGTGGCGGCCACCCTGGTAGCCGAGCGCATTCAGGGCGACGGCCGCCACCGCGCCGATGGCAACGACCGAGCCGAGGACTTCTCCCGGCCGGCGCAGGCACAACCGCCCGAACCCGCCGACGGCTTGCACGACGTTCCGGAACCAGCCGGAGGCGGGCCGCCGGGCGGGACCGGAGGCGGGTTTGCGGCGAGGCGCGGAGGCCTGTGCCGTCCTGGTCGGCACGATGATCTCGCGCTGGTCGCGCTTCGGCAGCGGTTCGCGCATGGTCTATCCCCTCGAACGCAGACGACGGCCCGACAGATCGAGCCGGGAACGGAAAACCGGCCCCGGCGAAACGCCGTGCCGGTACGGAATGCGCGCGCCTCGTCCGGGGCATCGAAGCCGGGACGAGGCGCGCGTGGGGCCTTGGAGGTCGCGGAGATTTCTCATCCCGCGCGCTGCATCGGTATGTAGCGTTCGCTCACCGCCTCGGGTGCGGGGTCGAACAGCCCCATCGGTCGGCGCACCGGCACCACCGTCCCGTCGAGGCTCGGCAGCGGCGCCGAACGGCGGATGCCGGTGCGGATCGGGGCCGGCGGTGCGGTGCTGGACCCGCGCCGGCAATCGAGGGGAAGCGTCACGGTCACGCTGGTGCCCTGGCGTTCGGCGCTCTCGATGGAGATGCTGCCGCCATGCAGGCCGACGAGGCCCTGTACCACCGAAAGACCGAGCCCGGTCCCCTCATGCGTCCGGTCGTAGCCGCTGCCCGCCTGGAAGAACGGCGCGCCGATACGCGGCAGGTCGTCCGCGCCGATCCCGATCCCGGTATCGGCCACGACGATGTCGAGATGCGCCGCGCTGCGCCGGACGGAGACCTCGATCCGCCCGCCGGGCGCGGTGAACTTCACCGCGTTGGAGAGGAGGTTGATGAGCACCTGACGGCAGGCGCGCGGATCCGCCATGATGTCGATCCCCAGCCCGTCGGTGCCGCGCACCAGGGTGATCCCGCCCTGGTCGGCCCTCAGCTGCATCAGGTCGCAGCAGGTCCGCACGAGCGCGCCGACATTCACCACCTCGGGGACGTAATCGAAATTGCCGCTCTGGATGCGCGACATGTCGAGGAGCGCGTTCACCACGTCGAGGAGATGGCGACCGGAACTGCCGATGATCTCGGCATATTCGCGGCTGCGCTCGGGCCCGAGCGTCATGGAGCTTTGCCCGGCGAGGACCTCCGAGAAGCCGATGATGGCGTTGAGGGGCGTGCGCAATTCGTGGCTGACGGTGGCGAGGAACCGGCTCTTGAGGTCGTCGGCGCGTTCGGCCTCGGCGCGGGCGCGCTCCAGTTCCTCGGCGTGGCGACGATGCTCGCTGACGTCGCGGGTCACGGAAACCACACTCGATCCCTCGATCCCCGACAGGGTGCCGACGATGCAATGGGCTCGCATCTCGGCGAAGATCACCCGCGGCTCGCCTTCGGCGCGCTGGGCGGCGGCGTCGAGATGCAGCCGGAACTGGACGGTGGCGGGCTTGCCGCTGGCGGCCACGTCGCTGATCGTCTGCAGCAGGGCCGGACGGTCTCCCACATGGACGCGGTCGAGCAGGCCGTGTCCGCGCAGGCGCCCCGGTTCGACGCCGACGAAACGTGTCGAGGAGGCGCTCGCATCGATGACGCGGCCATTCCGGTCATGCCAGGTCACGAGGTCGTCAATGGCCGAGAGCAGCATGCGGTCGCGCAATTCGTTGTCGCGCATGCGGGCCAGCCAACGGTCCTCGTGGCGCAGATGCTCCAGGGCCTGGGCGGCCACGTGACCGATGGCCGTGATGGCGAAGACCGGCATCGCCAGGGACCGGGACAGGTCGAGGAGGGGCAGCGAGATGCTGCCCGGCGGCAGGAAGGCGACGACCAGGGCGCCGATCATCGCGATGAAGGCGGCGGCCAGCGTCGCGCGGCGTGAGCCGGACACGACGGCTTCCAACGGGATCGCCACCAACCAGATCGCGGCGGCGGAATTCACCCCGCCCGACATCTGGGCGAGGCAGACCACGAGGCCAGTGAGGCCCGCCGACGAGATCGCATGGGCGACCCAGAGGATCCCGGTCCGCGACAGGAACACGGCGGCGAAGATCGGCAGGATCAGGCTGGCGATGGCCAGCACTTCGAGACCGCTGGGGACGCCCCGCCAGAGCAGATAAGGCGGGAGGCAGGCCATCATCACGATCCCGGTCGCGAGGCGCGACACCAGGAACCGCTCGTGCCGGAACCGCACGGCATCGTCGTCGATCACCGACTCATGCACGAGTCCGGCGAGCCGGAGATCGATCAGGGAAGCCAGGCCGCTGTAGATACGCAATACGCACACGCACAGCGCGAAGTGCCAAACAGGCCGCTTCGTCGCCCCTTGCTCGACTTTGACTCGGGTTCGACTTGAACTCGACTGATGCCAAACCTCGCAGACCCGACTTAAGCGAGTGTTGCGCAGACCCCTCCGATTGTTCGCGGATGCTTTCCGGTCGGTAACCAAGCCTATTCGGCGGAAGGTCCCTTTCGGGGCACATCGCCCGCTATCCACAGGGCCGGGCACCACATGCCGGTTCGCTGAAGGGTGCTGGCAAAGCCATGTTCACCATGGTTCTGGATTTCAGGGCGTGCGTGATGTGGGCTTTACGTTCTGCGCGGAGGCTCGGTCGCACGGGCCCGCTCACGGCCGACACCGAACCAGTCCGGAAAGCCCATGTCGTTCCTCATCCGCGTCTGCCTCGCCATCGGCGCCCTCTCCTACCTCGCCGCCCACCGCGACGATCCCGACCTCGCCGCGCGCATTGCGGCGCCGTCGCTGGAGAAATCCGTCTCCGTCGCCTGGGGAGCGTTGCCGGCCGATGCGCGCGAGAAGGCCCTGAGCCAAGCCACCGACGGCTTGGTCCGGCAGGTGGCGGGAACTCTCGCCGGCTCGTCGCGCGACACCCTGGCGGAGACGGATCGCCGTCCGGCCTGGCGCGGCGTGGACGACCGCTGATCGGGGCGGGAGCGGCCAGACCGGACCGCCTCCCCTTCCCTCAGATCTCGTAGGACGCGGCCTGTCTTCCGCGCAGGACGTAGAGCGAACGGGGATCGAGGCGCAGGCGCGCATTGGGGGGGAACAAGGCCTGCCCGGCCGGGACCGCGCCCGTCGGTCGGGTCGTGTCGAACACGACCATCCACGGCCCGCCGATGACCGGGGCCAGGGTGAAATCGATCGCGTCCTCGGCGGCGTTGATGAGGATCAGCAGGCGGTCCGCGCTCGGTAGATCGTTGCCGATCTGCATGCCGAAGGCCTGCCGGTGTCCGTCGGCCCAGGCCTCGTCGTCCATCTCGGCACCGCAGGGCGAGAGCCAGTGGACGTCGCGCAGCGGCCCCTCCCCGATCACGGCACCGGTCAGGAAGGTCAGGCGGCGCAGGGCCGGTTGCTCGCGGCGCAAGGCCGTGAGGTTGGCGACGAAGGCCGTGAGACCGGGATCCGGATCGTTCTCCCAATCGACCCAGTTGATCGCGTTGTCCTGGGCATAGGCGTTGTTGTTGCCGTTTTGGCTCCGCGAGCGCTCGTCCCCTGCCAGAAGCATCGGGACGCCCTGGGCCAGAAAGGTCGTCGCGAGCAGGTTGCGCTTCTGCCGCGCGCGAAGGCTCAGAATCGCCGGATCGTCGGTGGGACCCTCGACGCCGTAATTGCGCGAGAGGTTGTGGCCGTGGCCGTCGCGATTGTCCTCGCCGTTGGCGTGGTTGTGCTTCTCCTCAAAGGCGACGACGTCGGCCAGCGTGTAGCCGTCATGGCTCGCCACGTAGTTGATGCTGGCCAAAGGCGAACGGCCGGAGCCGGAGAAGATCTCCCGCGAGCCGGACAGGGCCTGCGTGAGCTTCGGCAGAATGCCGTGGTCTCCGCGCCAGAAGGCGCGGACGCCGTCGCGGAACTGATCGTTCCACTCGGCCCAGCCGCGCGGATATGCGCCGAGCTGGTAGCCGCCCATGCCGATATCCCACGGCTCCGCGATCATCTTCGCCCGCGACAGGATCGGATCCTGCGCGATGGCCTGGAAGAACGCCGCCCTGGGGGTGAAATCGTGCGGCGTGCGCCCGAGACTGGTGGCGAGATCGAAGCGGAACCCCGCCACACCATAGGCGGTCACCCAATGCCGCAGGGAGTCGAGGACGAGCTGCATGACCCGCGGGTGGTCGAGATCGAGGGTGTTGCCGCAACCGGTGCAGTCGATCTCCTGCCGCCGGTTCTCCGGGTTCAGTTTGTAATAGCTGGCATTGTCGATGCCCCGGAACGACAGGGTCGGTCCGGTATGATCGGCCTCGCAGGTATGGTTGTAGACGACGTCGAGGATGACCTCGATCCCGGCGGCGGCGAGTTCGCGGATCGCCGCCTTGAGACCGCCGGCCCCGGCCGCCCCGAGATAGCGTGGCTCCGGCGCGAAATAGCCGAGCGGCGAGTAGCCCCAGAAATTCACCAGCCCCTTCTCCACCAGGAACCGGTCGTCGGCGAAGGCCTGGATCGGGAGAAGCTCGATCGCCGTCACACCCAGCTTCAGCAGGTGCTCGATGATCGCCGGATGGGCCAAGGCGGCATAGGTGCCGCGCTCCGCCTCGGGAATCGCCGGGTGAAGCTGCGTCAGCGCCTTCACATGGGCTTCGTAGATCACGGTCTGCCCGAGGGGACGACGGATCGGCGTGATCGCGAGTTCGGTCAGGTCGGGGGCCGTCACCACGCCGCGCGGCATGAGGACCGCGCTGTCGCGCCGGTCGATCTGGTCCTCGCGCTGGAGGCCCCGACGGTGCCCGTAGAGGGAATCGTGCCAACGGATCCGGCCATGGATCTCGCGCGCATAGGGGTCGAGAACGAGCTTCGCCGGATTGAAGCGGTGACCGTTGGCCGGGTCCCAGGGGCCGTGCACCCGGTAGCCGTAGAGCTGGCCCGGAAACACGCCGCGCAGATAGCCGTGCCAGACGTCGTCGGTGCGGCAGGGGAGCGGGATGACGCGATGTTCGTGGCGTTCGCCCGGCTCGAACAGGCACAGGTCCACACCGGTGGCGTTCTCGGAAAACAGCGCGAAATTGACACCGCGACCATCGAAATGCGCCCCGAGAGGTCCGGGTACGCCTTCGTCGATGCCGATCATGGAGGCCTTTCGCAGGTGCATAGGCCCAACGAATGCGGGCCGGTCGTCGGCGCGGGTCACGCAAGAACGGTACCCCGGAGCCCTGTCCCGCAACCGGTCTGATTGGCCGGTACCGCTCGCCCCGCCGTTAGCAGGACGGCGGGGGGCTACTCTGCGGCAGCAGCGGCGCGGGGTGGCTCGCGCTCGACGGTGCGGAAGTTCTCCAGGTCCGTCAAGAAATTCCGCGCCCACCAATCCACATCTTCGCGCGTCATCCGCTCGACCATGGGCTTCCAGCGCTCGATCCGCTCGCCGCGCGGCATGTAGAGCGCCGTGCGGATCGCCTCCGCCACCTCGAACCGGTCATAGGGATTGACCAGCAGGGCCTCGGGCAGCTGCCGGCACGCGCCGGCGAATTTCGACAGCACGAGCACGCCCGGATCGTCCGCCGTCTGGGCGACGATGTATTCCTTGGCGACCAGATTCATCCCGTCGCGCATGGGCGTGACCAGGCCGACGCGGGCGGCGCGATAGAGACCCGCCAGGACAGGACGCGGATAGGCCTTCGTCACGTACTGGATCGGGGTCCAGTTCGGCTCGCCTAGCGCGCCGTTGATCTCGCCGACGGTCTCGTTCACCTCGCGGCTGAGTTCCTCGTATTCCGGCACCTCGGTGCGGGATTTCGGCGTGATCTGGAGGTAGACGACGTTGCCGCGCTGGTCGGGGTTCGATGCGAAGAAGCGGTCCACCGCCTCCATCCGCTCAGGCACGCCCTTGGAATAATCGAGCCGGTCGACGCCGATGAGGAGCTTGCGGGTGCGCAGGCCCGCCATCGTCTCGCGGACAGTCTTGTTGGCGCCGGCATTCTCAGCCGCCTCTTTGAACCCGGCGACATCGATGCCGATGGGAAAGCTGCGAATGCGGGTCCGGCGCCCATCGACCATGAGCGAGCCGCCGCCGAGCGGAATGGCCCGCAATTCGTCGATGAGATTGCGCGAGAGGTTGTGGACGTCCGGATCGGTTTGGAGGCCGATCAGGTCGTAATCGGCGATGCCGCGCAGGAGGTCACCGCTGGCGGGCAGCGTGTTGAACACGTCCGCGGCCGGCCACGGAATGTGGTGGAAATAGCCGATGGGGTTGGCGATCCCGAGGCCGCGTAGTTCCGATGCGAGCGGCAGCAGGTGGTAATCGTGGACCCAGATGATGTCGTCGGGCTCGATCAGCTTGGCGAGAGCCCGCGCAAAGGTCCGGTTCACACGCTGGTAACCGGCGTAATCCGAACGGGAAAACGCCCCCAGGCCGAGCCGGTAGTGCATGATCGGCCAAAGCGCACGGTTGGCGAACCCGCTGTAATATTCCCGGTGATCCTGAGGCGACAGGTCGACCACCGCGTACTGGACGCGACCGCGATCGATCAGTTCGGGCTCTTCGGACGGATCCTCGACGACTTTGCCGCTCCACCCGAACCACAGACCCTCATAGGACGTGAAGGCCTCCTTGACGGCGACCGCCAAACCTCCCGCGGCAACGGATTTCCCGCTGTCTTCAGGGATGGCCACACGGTTCGATACGATGACAAGGCGTGCCACTCAGCGGGCTCCGGTCCTCAGCGTGCGGCGCACCATGGGCGCACCGGACAAGATGATTCCGACAGTCAACGCGCGTAACCCGGCGGTGATCCGTCGGATACGGCTACGTATGTTGATAATCCGCCGACCAACCTAGCCGACCGCGCCCCCCGCGGCCAGAGTTCAGCACCATGAATGTCGGTTCGGCGGTGGATCGCCGGTCGGTTCGGCGGCTGTCGAGCGCCAGGATGGGCCTGGTCCGGCACCCAAAGTAAGCTTAGGTGAATCCCGTTGGGTCGGCGGTTCCGACCGTTGGCAGCGCCACCGTCCGAGCATTGCATACGCAGCACATTCCCTTCGGAACCGCGTCTGTTTCCGTGATGTTGAAGAGCCACAGGTGACACAGACCACAAGTGATCGAGGAGTATGCGCGTGAACGCAAATCAACCCACTGGCCCGGCATCCGCGGCGAACGCCCCCGGGATCGGCTCCGGCGAGGCTGCTACTCCGACCGGCGATTGGCGGACGCTGAAGGGCGATGTCGAGGGCATCGCCGACGTGGCCGTCGAGCGTGGGCGGGGATTCGTCGCCGCCGCACGCGCCCATGCCACCGACTATGCCGATCGCCGCAAAGGTGACGCGGCCCAGTCCGTCAACGATCTGGCGCAGGGCCTGCGGGATTCGAGCAAGTCCTTCGAGGAGCAGCCCAACATCAAGGCGTTCTTTGACAGCGCCGCCGAGGGACTCGAACAGCTCGGTTCCTCCATCGAGAACCGCAGCTTCGCCGAGTTCTACGACGAGGCGGAAGCCTTCGCCCGCCGTGCGCCGGTGGCCGTCGCCGTCGCCACCTTCGTGACCGGCTTCGTCGTCTCGCGCTTCATCAAGTCGTCGAGCATCGCGCATGACCGCGATGCCCGCGATTCCTTCCGAAGCTAGGCGGACGCCATGTCGAACGCCCCTCAATCCAGCATTCAAAGCCTCGTCGGCGATGCCCTGCGCGAGACCAGCGAACTCGCGCGCAAGGAGATGGCGCTCTTTCGCAACGAGATGACGAGCAACGTCCGCACGCTGTTCATCGGCCTCGCGCTGATGGTCGGCGCCGGCGTCTTCGGGGTCGTCGCCCTGTTCGTCCTCGTGGACGCCCTGGTGAAATGGCTCGCGACGGTGGTGCATTCGGAAGCCTTGTCCGCTCTCATCGTCGGCGGCGTGCTTCTGGTCATCGCCATCGTTTTCGCCCTGATCGGGCGGAGCACCATGTCACTCTCCACCCTGGCGCCGACCCGCACGACACGGCAGATGCGCCAGGACGCGCGTGCGTTGTCGGAAAGGGTTTCGGGATGAGTGAATCGTTGAACGATCTCGAGAAGGACATCGAGGCGAGCCGTGCCCGCCTCGATCAGACCATCGATCGCATTCAGGACCGGCTCTCTGTCCCGAGCATCGTCGATGACATGCTGGGCAATGTCCGCCGGACCCCGCTGAGCGGTGCCTATGACGGCGCTCTCGATGCGATACGGCGCAACCCGGTCCCCGTTCTGCTCATCGCGGCCGGCATCGGCTGGCTTCTGCATCGCACCGGCAAGGATCGGCAGACGCTGACGAAGCGTCCGGTCATCGATCCCAACGGTGCCCTGCCGGTGACGCCGGGCGTGGCCGCGAAGGCCTACGACCCCGACCAGCCGACCCGCCAGCCCGTGAAGGACCTGGCTGAAGCAAACCAGATCTGAGCCATCACGGGCCGATCGACACCCGACTGATCCGGCAGCGGCATCGCCGCCCCATCCCCATTCGACAGGAGTCGCATCCATGAGTTCCAGCAGCATTCCGGGCGGGCCGAAGAGCTCCCTCCCCGACAATATCGCCGTCTCCGCCGGCCTCCCCCATGGCGACGAGACCGCCCGTTCGCTCCACGACATCTCCGACCGCGCGCGCAGCGAAACTCGGACCACGGCCGGCGACCTCCGCCACCAGGCCGGCCACCTCGCCGACGATACCCAGTCGAAGGCCGAGGGCTATGCGGACCGCGCCAAGGCCGCGGCCCTCGATGCGCGCGACACCGTCAAGGACAAGGCGGAGTCGTTGCTCGACCGCGCGTCCGGGACCTATGACGACGCGCGTGAATGGGCGTCGGACGCCCACCGGTCCGGCCGTCGCAGCATCGGCGAGTTCGCCGAGCGTGGAAGCCAGCGCCTCGACCGCGGCAAGACCAATGTCGAGCAGTTCGTCACCGAGAACCCGCTTCTCGTCGGCGTGGTCGGCCTTGCGGCGGGAATGCTCCTCGGCGCCCTGCTTCCCAGGACGCGCCGCGAGGACGAGACGGTGGGACATTGGTCCGACGAGGTGAAGGACCAGGGCATCCGCTACGCCCGCGACTTCGCCGACCGTGGCCGCGAGTTCGTGGAGAGCGCGCTCGACCCAGAGAATCTCAACACCACGACCCAGGGCGGTTCCGAGCCGTTCCGCAAGCCGGATGTGCCGCCGGTGCGCCAGCACTGAGGGCAGGTTTCCGAGCCAAATTTCGCGACGGAAGAGGGGCGGCGCTCGACAGCGCCGCCCCTTTTGTGTTCGGACTGGAGCGAGTGTCGGAATCGGGGTTGCCCCCGGGGCCGACGGAGATTGCGTCGAGCGAGGCCCCGCGACCCGTGTCAGCCCCTCAGCCCCGCCTGCTTTGGTGCGGCGACACTGCGGTCACCATCGAGTTCGGTGAGACGATCGACCCTGAGGCCAACGCGATGGTCCTGGCCCTCGATCGTGCCGTGCGGGATGGCGACATTCCCGGGCTCGTCGAAGCCGTCCCCACCTACCGCTCGCTGACTGTCCATCTCGATCCCTGCGCAACCGAGCCGAACCGGATCGAAGCCTCGCTCCTCGCCTTGATCGGCGCGGTCTCGACCGAGACGACGCCACGCCGGTTATGGCGCATCCCGGTGGTGTATGGCGGGTCCTTCGGCATCGATCTCGCCGATGTCGCCGCCCATCATGGGTTGAGCGCCGACGAGGTCGTGTCCCGGCATGCAGCAGCCGATTACCGGGTGGCCATGAACGGCTTCCTGCCGGGCTACGCCTATCTCTCCGGTCTCGACCCCAGCCTCGCTCTCTCGCGCCGGGAAAGCCCGAGGCCGGTAACGCCGGCCGGTACGATCTCCATCGGCGGCGTGCAGGCTCTGGTGGCGAGCATCGCCGCCCCGAGCGGATGGCACCTCCTCGGGCGGACCCCCGTGCGCGCCTTCCTGCCGGGCCGCGACCCGGTCTTCCTGTTCGAGCCCGGCGACGCCATCCGCTTCCTGCCCATCGAGCCGGAAAGATGGGACGAACTCGACCGGGCAGCGGGGGCCGGTGAGTGCATCGTCGAATGCGAGACAACGCCGTGACCGGGCGTCTCGTCATCCGCAGATGCCATGGCGCGCTCAGCCTCCAGGATGGCGGACGGCAGGGCTACCAGCGCTACGGCCTTTCCGGCTCCGGTGCGATGGACCGCCTCGCCATGGCGACCGCCAACGCGCTGGTGGGCAATGCCCCTGACACACCGGTCCTCGAATTCGGCCTCGGCGGCGGCAGCTTCGTGATGGAGGCCGGACAGGGATGGTTCGCCTGCGCTGGCGCGCCCGGCACGCTCCGTATCGACGGCGCCCCCCTTGCCAGTCACCGCACCGCGACCCTGGCGCGAGGCGCCGAACTCATCGTGGACCCGCCGCGTGAGGGAGCGTTCGTCTACCTCGCCGTGGCCGGCGGGTTCGAAGCGGGTGCGGTGCTCGGTAGCGTCTCGCTGCATCTCCGCGCGGGCATCGGGGGCGTCGAGGGACGTCTGTTCCAATCCGGCGACCATCTGACCTTCGCCGCGATGGAGAGCACCGCACTGGTTGACCGGACCATCGATGCCGTTCCCCTCGACCGGGATGCACCGATCCGCGTCCTGCTCGGCCCACAGGCCGAACGCTTCACCCAAGCCGGGATCGACACGCTGCTGGGCTCGACCTTCACCGTGTCGCATCGCGCCGACCGGATGGGGTACCAGCTCGACGGGCCGGCCATCGCCCATGGCGCGGGCGGGTACAACATCGTCTCGGACGCCACCGTCATGGGATCGATCCAGGTGCCGGGCAACGGCCTGCCCATCGTGCTGATGGCGGACCGGCAGACCACCGGCGGCTATCCGAAGATCGCCACGGTGATCTCGGCCGATCTGCGCCGCCTCGCCCAAAGCCGGCCGGGCGATCCGATCCGGTTCGAGGCCGTCACCCTGGCAACAGCGCGGGAGGCCGCCCTCCGGCGGCAGCGCGATATCGCCGACCTGCCCGGCCGCCTTCGGCCGCTGGGGGGCTTCGACGCGGAGCGGCTCCTGGGGGCCAACCTCGCCGGTCATGCCGTCGATGCCCTGCGGGAAGGCCCATAAGTCGTGACGGCATCCGATCTTACCGAGATCGAGTCGTTCGGCAGTGCGCGACACCCCGATACCGAAGGGCGTCTGTGTGCGGGAGGAGGACCAGGATGCGAATCGCCGCGTTGATCTTCGGCCTGGCGCTGCTCGTGGCGACGGCCTTCTGGTTCTTCTACCTCGTCCCCCTGGGATGCCCGATGAACACCACCGGCTGCAACGAGCGGTTCACGGTGTGGAGCGGCCTTGGCCTGGTCCATTTCTGGACGCCCTTCCTCATCGCCGTGTCGGCGCTGGCCTATGGTCTGGGACGGCCGTGATCTTATGTGCCTGGCCGACGAAAGCCGCGCCGGCAGCGAGGGGAAGCCTTCGCCCCCTCGTCTCGTTGAGGCTTTATGGGGCCTGCCACTCGACGCCGGCATGCTCGCGGATATCGCCGGGCGCGGACCCGGTATCGGCATCGCTGACCCAGTCGCTCGGCTCGACCACATCGACGATCTCGTCGTCGGGATAGGCCGCGGCGAGAAAGACTTTGGCCTCGCCCTCGGCGGCAGCCCGGACCGTGACCAGCGGGCGAAAACCCTTGGCGGCGCGGATATTGGCGATGAAGAGCTTTGTCATGTGCATTCTCCCGGCCACGCTGACGAGCGCGACACTCGGCTAACGCGGGAAACCTCGATCCGCGCGGGCGCTCACTGAAAATGATGGGCCGCCACCTCTCGCAGCCCGGCGGCACTTCACCCAAGCTGCAATGCCTGCCGAATTCCCCTCATCCTTCTCGACGCCGCGCGAGCGAGCCGCTATCGGGGCAGAATGAAGCTCGCCGATTGCGACATCCTCATCCTCCCCGGCTATGCAGGCTCGGAAGACGGCCATTGGCAGGGCGGCTGGGCCGCCCGCATGGCCAATGCCCGCATCGTCGAGCAGGAGGACTGGCACCATCCCGAAGCCGGCTCCTGGCGCGCGCGTATCGTCGAGGCAGTGGAGGCGGCGACGCGGCCGGTGATCCTCATCGCCCACAGCCTCGGCGTGGTCGCCTCCGTGCAGGCCGCGCCCGCCTTCTCCGAGGGCAAGGTGCGGGGTGCCCTGTTGGTGGCGTTCCCGGATGTGGAGCAGACGCCGAACCTGCCATCCAGCGTCACGGATTTCGCGCCGGTGCCGCGCGATCCCCTGCCCTTCCCGTCCTTGCTGGTGGCGAGCCGCAACGACCCCTATTGCGCTTATGACCGGGCCGAGGACTTCGCCTATTCCTGGGGTTCCGCCCTGGTGGATGCGGGCGAATCCGGCCACATCAACGTGGCGAGCGGGCATGGTCCCTGGCCCGAAGGGCTGATGCGCCTGGCGGGCTTCCTCAAGGGGCTCTGATTTACGCCTTCTCGGCCCCGCCCATCGGCTTCAGCAACTCCCCGGCCACATCCGACAGGCGCGGCGGCTCTTCCCTGACGAAGGGGAGCGGGCGGCAGACGGCCAGGGCGGCGAGGCCGAACCGGGCGGTCATCAGGCCGTTGAGCACGCCCTCGCCGAGCTTCGCCGAGACCCGCGCGGCGATGCCGAGGCCGAGGACCTGCTGGATCATGCTCTCGCCCACCGCCATCCCGCCCGTGACGGTGAGATGCGCGAAGGCGGCGCGGGCAAGACGCAGGAAGCCGAGAAAGCCCGGACGCCCGCCATAGATCGTCGCGATCTGACGCAGGAGGCGCACCGCGGCAAAAACCACGAAGGCCACGTCGACGATGGCGCGCGGGCTGAGCGCCGTCACCGCCGAGACCTGCTTGGCGGCCGAGGCGATGGCGTTGCGGGCCTGCCGGTCGAGGGGTTCGAGCAGCTCGTGCTCCGCGAGCCCGATCCGGTCGTCAACATCGAGAATCGTTTCGCCCAGGGCTTTCAGGCGCTGGCGGCCGGCCGCGAGCCCGGTCCTCGTGGCGTAGAGGTCGCAAAGTTCGGCCACCACCGCCTGCGCGCCGGTGTGATCCCGCGTTGCGATGGCCTCGATGGCCTTCGCCCGCAGCTTCTCGATCCGGCGCTCGCGCCAGATGCCCGCGAGTTCGCGCATCACCAGGGCGAGAAAGGCGATGGCCGCGAGGACGAGCAGGGCCAGGGCGACGCCGCCGAGCCAGGGCGCGGCAGAGAACAGGTCCGCGATCATCCGCTCCAGCGACAGGCCGATGCCGAGGGAGACGAGGCCGCCCAAAGCCAGCATCAGCACCGACAGCCACGGCGCCCGCGATTTCGGAGCCACCGGCACGGCGGTGCCGTCCGCCGCCTCGACGATCTCGAACGGCTCTTCGACGATCCTGACCGCGTTCGGCGGCACCGGCGGCGGAACGATGCCCTCCAGGCCTTCGGCCGGCTCGGCGGCGGGGATGCGGAAGGCGCGGGGACGGTTCGGAGAGGTCATGGGCGGACCTTGTCTGAGGCGTAATCGGCAAACTGCGAGACCAGCCTTCCCCCATCCACCCACCTCATCCTGAGGTGCCGGAGCGGAGCGGAGGCCTCGAAGGAGCACTCCAGTTCGCGCAGGGGAGCCTGGAACCCTCCTTCGAGGCCGCTGGCGCGGCACCTCAGGATGAGGTCGGCGAGCGGGATGGGATGATGGGCGGCGGCGCTCACGTCAGCTTGTCGCCGATGAGGAACTGCATCGCCCGGTCGAGGCGTATCTGCGGCAGGTGGCCGGGGCGGCCATGGGCGTCGGGCCGGATCAGCGGGGGGCGGAAGCGGGGAAAGCGGAGCGATCCGGGCGGGACCGCGCCGTCGAGGACGGATTCGGGTCGCGAGGGCAACTCACCGGGGAACACCGCCGCCTCGCTCCGACCATCGAAAATCTCGTCGCCCACATGCTCGCCCGCCTCGGGCGTTCCCGAGACCGCGCGCAGAGTCATGCCGTCATCGTAGACGGTGGTCTCCCGCGTCGCCCGCACGGAGGCGAGGGCGACGGTACCGACGCGGGCGCCGGCTGCCTCGGTCCGGCGCATGGCGCGCGAAACGAGGAGTCGCAGCAAAGCCTCCAGGCGGTCATGGCTGGTCTGGTGCAGGTGATCCGCTTTGGTGGCCGCGAACATGATGCGGTCCGCCCTCGGCGCGAACAGGCGCGACAGGATGGTATTGCGGCCGATGCGGAAGCTGAGGAGCACGGTGTCGAGCGCCTCTTCCAATTCGGCGAGGGCGGCCGGCCCGGCATCGACGGCGGCGAGCACGTCCACGAGGACGATTTGCCGGTCCACCCGCTGGAAGTGGTTACGGAAGAACGGCTCCACGACTTTGGCCTTGTAGGCCTCGAACCGCCGTTCCATGAGCCCCGCGAGGCTGTTCGGGACGATGGTCTCCGGCAGGCCGTCGAGGGGCGCGAAGGTCAGAGCCGGCGATCCGGCGAGGTCGCCTGGCATCAGGAAGCGGCCCGGCGGCGTGGTCGCCACCGATTCCGGCCCGGCGCGCAAAGCGGTGAGATAGGCGGTGAAGGCGATGCTCGCCCGCTCGGCCACGACCTCGTCGAGGGGGCCGGACGGGTCGAGATCCTTCAGCACCGCCAGCCAGGGCGCCGCGATGGCGGCGCGCCCGGTGCGCCGGGTGCCCGCGATGGTGGCGGCGGACCATTCCGCGTAGCTCTGGCCAATCAGAGCGAGGTCGAGGAGCCATTCGCCGGGATAATCCACCACGTCGAGCATCAGCGTGCCCGGCCCGGAGCGCCACCCGCCCTTGCGCTCATATTCGATGGCGAGGCGGAACTGGCTGATCCGGTCGGTGGAGCGTGGCCACAGGCGCTGCTCCGTCAGGGCCGCGAAATGATCCTCGTAGGGAAAGCGCGGAATGTCGTCGTCGGGTTGCGGCACGAGGCGGGCCCGGCGCAGCCGTCCCTCATGCGCCGGAGCGAAGGCCGGTAGCGCATGGGTTTCCACCAGATGATGGATCAGCGCGGTGGTGAACACCGTCTTGCCCGACCGCGCGAGACCGGTGACGCCGAGCCTCAGGGTCGGCTGGATCAGGAGATCGCTCGATGCCTCGGCGAAGGCCTGGATCGCGGAGCCCGCGCGCGAGGCAAAGCTGATCATGAAGCGAGGGTCTCGTTTGGCCGGAGGGGGAGGATGGGAGGCGAATGCAGGGGTGAGGTGGCGCGCGCGTCAAGCGAACGCAAGAACCGGACGCGTCATCGGTCCACCGCGCCGGGATCGACTTGACCAGGATCGACCTGGGCGGCGGCGAGCCGTCCGATGGCGGCCTCGACCAGATCCGGCCCCGCCCCCAGCACGCCGAGTTCCACCGCTGACATGGCGAGCATTACCGGAGCGAGACGGGGCGAGGGCCGACCATCGGCATCGAACAACGCCAGATCGTCCTCGATCTTGAGGCCGACGCTGGCGGCGATCCGGGTGGCGTAATTGCGGATGCGGACCTCGTCATTTCCACAGAGGGGTGCCGGAGCCGCCAGATCCTGCAGCCGTAGACCGGGTAGTCCAGCCGCGAGGGCGGGCAAAGCCGCGGATTCCGCCGCGAACCGGTCTGCCAGCCGGGAGGACGGCGATGTCGCGACGGATTCGGTGGGGCTCGCGATGATCGGCGTGATCGCCGGCCGGCCGATCGTCTCGGCCGCCCCGGCGACGCGGATGGGCCGGGGCTTCGGCCCACCCGCCATCCTCGCCAGCGGCGACCAGGGCTGAACCCGCAGCGGCCCGCCCCGCGCGACCATGCGGGGCTTGCGCATTCCTCCGCGCGCATGGCGGGCGAGGTAGCGGGCCCGGAGCGTCTTGCCGAGACCGAGCGGCGCGAGACCGGTGGAGACCTTTCCGCCCGAAACCCCGGCGCTCGAAACAGCGCATTCCGCCGGCGCCCATCGACGGACGATGGACAGGGCGTTGCGGCGGCCGAACTCGCGGTAATAGCGCCGGAGCAGGGAGGCCGCCGCATCGGCGCCGTCGCCGGCTTTGGCGAACCCGGTATGCCCCTCCGCATCACTGCCGATCTCGCCCCGCCAGCGGGCGCTCTTGATGCACCAGTAATTGTTGAGCTTGACGCAGCGCGCCACGAAAGCGGGCGGGACTGGCGCGTAGCGGGCGACCAGGGCCAGCGAAGCGGGACGCAGGGCCGTCCCCGCTTCCGCCCGCCAGTTCGACACCGCCCGCTCGCTGGCGAGAAAACTCGGGGCGTCGGATGGAGGGGCTACCATCGCCACGGCAGATTCCGCGCTCGCGACGCCGGACTTCACGGCGTCGAGGCCGATGCCCATGCGCGGCACCAGGGATGTCAGGACGAGAAGCGTGGTGACGAACACGGGATCAGCGGTGGCGAGCCATGGCACTGAGCAACGGCCCAGCCGGTGATCCGTTCAATCTCGCCACATAGGCTCAGGCGGCGTCATCGCGGTCGAGGCCCTTGGGCGTGACGAACCGTTCGAGCCGGCCCGTGCCGGGGCGGAACCCGGTCCAGGCATCGCCCTCGATATCGATGATGGCGAGCGCCGCGGTCGGGAATTCCACCGAGAGCCGCGCCCTCGCCTCGCGGGGACCGTCGCCCACGAGATCGAGGGAGAGATCCTGCAGCCCGGGATTGTGCCCGATCATGAGCAGGGTCCGGATCTCGGCAGGCGTCGACCGGATGACCTTGAGCAGCGCACTTTCCGGCGCTTCGTAGATCGCGTCGACGATCTCGGTTTCGGGATTGCCGAGGGCGGCGGACATGCCCTCCCAGGTCTGTCGCGTCCGCAAGGACGGAGAGACGACGACCTTCTGGGGGATCAGATCCTGCGCCGCCAGATAAGCCCCCATCTGCGGCGCGGCCTTGAATCCGCGCGGGTTCAGCGGACGGTCGATATCGCGCACGCCCGGCGAACGGTCGGACTTGGCGTGGCGCAGGAGCATCAGGCGGCGCATGGACGGAGAACCTTCCTAGTCTAAAGGCCTTACTGGAAGCCGACGACGGGGTGCGGCGTGTAGAGCGATTCGAGGGCGGAGATTTCGTCGGAATCGAGCGCGAGGTCGAGCGCCGCCACGGCATCGGTCAGGTGGCTGGGTTTCAACGCCCCAATGATCGGCGCGGTGACGATCGGTTTCTGGATCACCCAGGCCAAAGCCACCTGCGCCCGCGACACGCCCCGCGCTTGCGCGATCTCCGCCACCTTGCCGACGATGGCCCGGTCCGCCTCCTCTGCGGAGGCATAGAGCCGCTTGCCGACCTCGTCGGAATCCTGGCGCGCGCTGCCCTCGTCCCAGTCGCGGGTCAGGCGCCCGCGCGCCAGCGGGCTCCAGGGCAGGACACCGATACCCTGGTCCGCGCAGAGCGGCAGCATCTCGCGCTCCTCCTCGCGGTGGAGGAGGTTGTAATGGTCCTGCATCGTCGAGAACCGGGTCCAGCCGTGGAGATCGGCGGTGAACAGGGCCTTGGCGAATTGCCAGGCGTACATGGAGGACGCGCCGATATAGCGGGCCTTGCCGGCCTTCACCACGTCGTGGAGGGCCTCCATCGTCACCTCGATGGGCGTGCCGTAATCCCAGCGATGGATCTGGAGGAGATCGACATGGTCGGTGCCGAGCCGCTTCAGGCTGGCATCGATGGAGGCGAAGATCGCCTTGCGGGAGAGGCCGCCGGCATTGGGCTGGTCCTTCAGCGGATAATAGCACTTCGTCGCGAGCACGACGCTGTCGCGGTCGGCGAAGTCCTTGAGGGCACGCCCGACGATCTCCTCGCTGGTCCCGTCGGAATAGTAATTCGCCGTGTCGAAGAAGTTGATGCCGAGTTCGATCGCCTGCCGGATGAGCGGGCGGCTCTCCTCCTCGCGTAGGGTCCAGGGATGGGGGCCGCGCTCGGGAATGCCATAGGTCATGCAGCCGAGGCAGAGCGGCGACACGTCGAGGCCGGTCCGGCCGAGTTTCTTCAGTTTCATGGACAATCCTCCGATGACATGTCGGCCCTATCCGGGCCTGCCTTCGCTCACCCCAAGGCCCGGCCTCGATGGCGACGCCCTGGTTCATGTCCCCGCGTCATCCTGGGGCCGCGTAGCGGAGCCCAGGATCCAGAAACGCAGGTCCGGCCCATTCCTGGCATCGTCACGGCTCTGGATCCCGGGCTCGCCTCCGGCGCCCCGGGATGACGTGACGGCGCGGCTTGATACCCGTCCGCTTCAGCCCCCTCTTCCCTCGCGACGCATCATGAAGGCCAGTTTCTCGAACAGGCTGACATCCTGCTCGTTCTTCAGGAGCGCGCCGTGGAGCGGCGGGATCAGCTTGCGGCCATCGCGCTCGCGCAGGGTCTCTGGCGAGACATCCTCCGACACGAGGAGCTTGAGCCAATCCAGCAATTCCGAGGTGGAGGGCTTCTTCTTCAGACCCGGCACCTCCCGCGTCTCGAGGAAGACCCGCAGGGCCTCCTCCACGAGGCGATGCTTGATGCCGGGGAAGTGCACCTCGACGATGGCCTTCAGCGTCTCGGCGTCGGGGAACTTGATGTAGTGGAAGAAGCAGCGGCGCAGGAACGCGTCCGGCAGTTCCTTCTCGTTGTTCGAGGTGATGATGACGATGGGGCGGCGCTCGGCGCGGATCGTCTCTCCGGTCTCGTAGACATGGAACTCCATCCGGTCGAGTTCGGTCAGGAGGTCGTTGGGGAACTCGATATCGGCCTTGTCGATCTCGTCGATGAGGAGAACCGGGCGCTCGGGATGCGTGAACGCCTCCCACAGCTTGCCGCGCCGGATGTAGTTGCCGATCTCCGACACGCGCGGATCGCCGAGCTGGCTGTCGCGCAGGCGCGAGACCGCGTCGTATTCGTAGAGGCCCTGCTGCGCCTTGGTGGTGGATTTGACGTTCCAGGTGAGGAGCGGCGCACCGAGCCCCTTGGCGATCTCCTCCGCCAGGACGGTCTTGCCGGTGCCGGGCTCGCCCTTCACCAGAAGCGGCCGTTCCAGCACGATGGCCGCGTTGACGGCGGTGGTGAGGTCCGAAGTGGCGACGTAATCGGCGGTACCGGTAAAGCGCATGAGGCGTCGGCTTTCTGTTGCGGCTTCATCCATTGGGAAGCTTCAGCCTCTGCGGAGCAGCCGATGCGCGTTTCCCCGAAGCGGGATGGCGACGGGTGCCCTCCCACTACCGAAATTCGGCTGAAGCGTAGAGCCCTCAGAGCGACTTCCCGTCGCTCCAGACGCAGTTCGAGGCCAGGATCGCGAGGTTCACGTCGGATTTCTGCGGCTGCGGCAGAACCTTGCCGTCCATGGCGAGATCGATCTTCATCTCGACCTGGCCCTTGGCCTCGTTGGTCCGGCGGGAGAAGTAGCAATATTGCTGGAAGGGCACTTCCTCGTTGGCGCGGAAGTTCCAGCCGGTGACGATCTGGCCGTCCATGTACGGCACCTGTTTGAACACTGTGAAAGTGGTGTTCACCGTGGCCTTCGAGGCAGGGGCGGCGTCCTTGCCGAGCTGGGCCTGGGTCGGCGACGGAGAGGAGCGGACGGGGCCGCCTTCCAGTTTCAGGACGTTGTCGGTGAGCGTCACCTCACCCTTGGTCTTCAGCGTCACGTCGGACAGCGCGGCCTGCATGGCGGCGGCGATCTTCTCCGCCGCCGAGTCGAACTGGTTCATGTAGGCGTAGCCATAGGACGCCGCGCCGATGCCGATGCCGGCGAGCGCCGCGAAAGCACCCGCCCCGATGGCCCGGAACAGGAAGGCACGCGCGGCGGTGATCCTCGTCTCGGCCCGGAGCCGGCCGTTGACGCTCTGGGCCAGGACGACGTTTTCCGGCGTCCCCGATGCGTGAATGCTCATGCGCCGGCTCCCGCATTAGCCGCCGGCGGGATGTGGATATTAGGTGGGGTGCGGCGGTCCAGCGGGATCACTTCACCCGTTGGCGTCACGTCGCGCACGGGCTTGGGCGGCGCCAGGCCCATCTCCTGGCGAATGGAATCGGTGATCGAGTCGAGCATGTAGGGCGTCGCCTCGAGGTTCACGGCGGCGCCGAGATCGTCCTCGTCCATGAAGGTCTTGCGCACCGAGACCGCGCAGAGCGCCAGGATCGTCGAGGCGAAGGCGGCGCAGAGGGCCGGCACGAACACGAAGATGCGCAGGAACGCGTGGACCTGCGCATCCGTCACGTCGATCGGATCGACGCCGTAGACCATGGCGGTGAAGGAGTGGAGCTGCGAGCGGTTCACCGAATTACGATAGGCCTGCTCGGCATCGGCGACCTTGCGCTCGGCCACGCCACGATCGAGTTCGGCCCGCGCCTTGCGGGCTTCCTCGAGGGACTTCGTCACCACCGCCCGGTCGGCGCCGGCCTTGCCGACACTGGCATTGAGGGTGGCGGTGCGCGGATCGGTGACGCATTTCAGGTTGGAATAGCGCTGGCCCTTGCTGTTGGTGCCCGAGACGCGCTCACAGCGCTGGGCGGGCAAGGCCGAAAGCTGGCTCGCATTCTCGGCGGCGCGCTTCTCGATCTGGTCGAGTTCCGTCGTGTACTGGGCCACACGGGCATCGGCGGCGGCGATGCGGTTGTCGATGGTCGAGCGGTCGGCCTGCGCGTCCTTGAGGGCGGTCTTGGCCTTGGCCGCATCCATGAGGCGCGGGTGGAACATCATCTCGCCGAGCTGCGACACCGACTTGGTGGTGACGCCTGCGGCGAAGATGATGCCGACGATGGCCAGCGCCCGGATGAAGTAGGAGCGCTGCGTGCGGGCCAGGATGCCCAGCGGCACGCGGCAGAGCTCCACCGCCGCGTAGACCAGCGGCGCGAGGAGCATGAAGTAGAAGGCCTTGTCGTCCCCGTCGCTGTAGACCCCGGCGAACAGCCAGGCGCCCCAGAGGGACGCGCCGATGACCATGAACTCGACGAGATACGCGATCCCGACATAGCCCCACTTGATCCGGTAGCCCTTCTCGAGATGGCGCTCGTGCGTCCAGCGCTCGGACTCACGGATCCAGTCACGTCGTTCGCGCTGAACATCCCGGTTGGGCGGCGACTTTCGCATGAGGCACTCGTGTCTTCAAAAAACGCGACGAACGACGCAACAAACCGTGAGGTAAGCTGGGGCTTAACCGATCGTTAAGTTCCGCCCTATGCGGCCATTGTGCCGTTTTTGCGCCATTCCGTATCGCAGCGCAAAACCCCTTCTGCGCCAGCGCGTCCCGCATGCATGGCTGAGTGCGGCGAGGGATGAAATCCGCATGGGCCGGCAAAATGCAGGTTGCCCAGGCGGTACATGGGCTTGCATGCTCTCCTCGCTGCCGGCGACCCGATGGATTCCCGCGGCCGGAGTTCCCTGTGCAGAACTTCGGCTGCCCCGTCTCGGCCAGCGTCGCGCACCACTCTCGGGAGATTGCCCAGCTCGATGACGGACGTTCACGCCGGATCCTACAAGGAAGCGATCATCTTTCTCGTCACCGCAGGCGTGGTGGTGCCGCTGTTCCACCGGCTGCGCATCAGTCCGGTGCTGGGCTTCATCGGAGCGGGCGCGATCCTCGGGCCGTTCGGCCTAGGGCGACTGGCCGACACGGTGCCATGGGTGTCGATCTTCACCATCGGCAATCGGTCCGAGATCGCGCATCTGGCCGAATTCGGCGTGATCTTCCTGATGTTCATGATCGGCGTCGAGCTGTCATGGGAGCGGCTCCGCACCCTACGCCGCCTCGTCTTCGGGCTCGGGTCGGCCCAGGTGCTGGCCTCCTCCCTCGTCATCGGCATCATCCTGTTCGCCCTCGAAGTGCCGTTGGCCGCCTCCGTCATCGTCGGCCTGGCGCTCGCCCTGTCCTCCACCGCCGTGGTCCTGCCGGTCCTGGCCGAACAGAAGCGCCTGAACACGCCCGCGGGCCGCGCCAGCTTCGCCGTGCTGCTGTTCCAGGATCTCGCCGTGGCGCCGATGCTGTTCGCCATCGCCGTGCTCGGCCGCAGTGACGGGGCGGATGTCGGCGGCGCGCTCGCCCTCGCGCTCGGACAGGCGGCCATCGCTCTCGTCCTCATCGTGGTCGCCGGCCGCCTCGCGCTACGGCCCCTGTTCCAGCTCGTGGCCCGGACCCGCTCGCCTGAGCTGTTCATGGCCGCCTGTCTCCTCGTCATCGTGGCGACCGCCCTGACCGCTGCGGCGAGCGGCCTCTCGATGACGCTCGGCGCCTTCGTCGCGGGCCTGCTCCTGGCGGAGACGGAGTATCGCCGGGCGATCGAGGCGACGATCGACCCGTTCAAGGGGCTGCTGCTCGGGGTCTTCTTCGTGTCGGTGGGCATGAACCTCGACCCGGCCCAGCTGATGGCGGCGCCGAAAACCATCCTCGGCCTGTCCATCGGGCTGATCCTCATCAAGGGCGCGGTGATCCTCGTGGCGGCCCGGTTCCTCCGCATCCAGCGCGGTGTCGCGCTCGAAGCGGCGCTCCTCCTCGGCCCCGGCGGCGAATTCGCCTTCGTCCTCATCGGCGGCGCCATCGCGGGCGGGCTCGTGCCGGATGGCCTCGGCCAGGCGGCGCTGATCGTCACGACGGTGACGATGATCGCGATTCCAGGGTTGGCGAGCCTCGCGCGCCGTCTCGGCAAGCGGATGTCCCGCTCCAATCTCGGTCGCGCCCGCGCCGAGCCGGTGCCGGACAAGCAGCAGAACCGCGTCATCATCGCCGGCTACGGCCGCGTCGGACGGCAGGTCGGCGAGATGCTGGCCCGCCATAAGATCCCGTATCTCGCCCTCGATGCGGACGCGGCACGTGTCTCCGAGCACCGCCGCCTCGGCAACCCGGTCTATTTCGGCGATTCCTCCAACCCGGAACTGCTGCGGCGCTGCGACATCGCCAATGCCCGCGCCCTCGTCGTCACCCTGGACAATCCCCGGGCCGTGGAGGCCGTGGTGGAAGCGGCGCGCGCGGAGCGCCGCGACATCACCATCGTCGCCCGCGCCCGCGACGCCCGCCACGCCACGGCGCTCTACGAACTGGGCGTCGACGACGCCGTGCCCGAGACCATCGAAGCGTCCCTGCAGCTTTCGGAAGCCGTACTGGTGGATGTGGGCGTCCCCATGGGCCTCGTCATCGCCTCGATCCACGAGCGGCGCGACGAGTACCGCGCCATGCTCAAGCGCAAGGAGACCGAGGTCAGGCCGGCATTCCGCGCACGGCGCACCGTAGGCAAGAACCTCGAGGCAGGAAAGGTGATGGAAGCTCGGGAAGCACCGTCGAAAGAAGAGCAACCCGCAAAGAGCGCGTGATCGATCTGGCGGAGCGTATCGTTCCATACGAACCGCCGCGCCACTTACGTCGAAGTAGTGGATAATTCTAACGCGCGTCTGAAATCCGGCAGATCGACCAACGAATGCTCTTGCGATGGCCTGAAAGCGAGGTAGCCTCAGCTATCGACGTCGTTCGAAGACATGGTGCTGACTGGGCGATGCGGGCCGGTCGATCAGGAATCGTGCTTGGGGCGAGCGGTACGGTAAGGGATTCAGAACAAGCGGCCCTGTCCGCGCTCGGGCATGGTCGGCTTCGGCTGATCCGTCGGCGCCGCCGGCGCCGGATCGCTGGATTTGGCGCGGGGACGAGCGGGAGCGCGAGCCTTCGGCTCCGATCCCGGTGAGAAGCTACAGCGATAGATGATTTCGTCGGGCGGGCCGACGCCGGTATTGAGCGGGACCGCCAGGGTGTCGCCGGAATAGCGCCAGTTGCGCGTGCCCTTGTCCCAATAGAGCCAAACCGTCGAGGGATGGCCCTTGATGGCGAAGACCGCCGCCTTCTTCGAGATCGCCTGGACAGTGCGCGGTTCGTACATGCCCTTCTGGCGATAGGCTTCTTGGAACGAGGCTGGCTGGCGCTCGATGAAGGTGTTCCTCACGATCTGAATCGTCGCGCCCGGTTTCGCCAGAAACCGCTTGAAATCACTCAAGGAGCGCAAGACGAGCGCCATAACGTCCACCCTTACTCTGCCAAATACCCCGGCCCTGACTTGACGTTCACTCTGCCTCTCAGCTGTTTGATTCCAATGACAGTGTTGAAGGTGCAACGAACACAGTTTGCGGCGATATCAACAGAATTCCCGACTTATACCCAGCTTCGTCGATGCCGAACGACGAAAGCGCGCCGCATATCCTACTGAATTCAAGATTATTTCCGTTATCCGGCTCACGACATCGGCCCGCGAACCGTGGCACCGGGACGCGCTCCCACCGATGCGGATGTGGCCTTGACCCGAGCGCCGGGATCGCGCGTTCTCCGCCCATGCTGCTGCATTTCCTCACGGCCCTGCGCGATGCCAAGGTTCCCGTCACGTTGCGGGAGCATCTCATGCTGCTCGACGCCCTGGACCGCGACCTCGCGGACAAGCGCGTGGAAGAGTTCTATCTTCTCGCCCGCGCGGCCCTGGTGAAGGACGAGCGCCATCTCGACCGGTTCGACCGGGTCTTCGGCACCGTGTTCAAGGGCATCGAGACCCTGGGCGAGGCCACGGAATCGACGGCGATCCCCGAGGAATGGCTCCGCAAGCTGGCGGAGAAGTATCTCACCGATGCCGAGAAAGCGGAGCTCAAGGCGCTCGGATGGGACAAGCTGTTCGAGACGCTGAAACAGCGGCTCGCCGAGCAGAAGGAACGCCATCAGGGCGGCAACAAGTGGATCGGCACCGGGGGAACCTCACCGTTCGGCGCCTATGGCTACAACCCCGAAGGCATCCGCATCGGCCAGGACGGCAACCGGAATTTTCGCGCAGTGAAGGTGTGGGACAAGCGCGAATTCAGGGATCTCGACGACAGCGTCGAGCTCGGAACGCGCAACATGCGGGTCGCCCTGCGCCGCCTGCGGCGCTTCGCCCGCACCGGCGCGGCCGAGGAGTTCGATCTCGACGGCACCATCCGCGAGACCGCCAATAAGGGCTATCTCGATGTCCGCCACCGGCCGGAACGCCGCAATGCCGTGAAACTGCTGCTCTTCCTCGATGTCGGCGGCTCGATGGACTGGCACATCGCCTTGGCCGAGGAACTGTTCTCCGCCGCCCGCGCCGAATTCAAGCATGTGGAGCATTTCTACTTCCACAATTGCCCCTACGAGCGCGTGTGGAAGGAGAACCGCCGGCGCCACGACGAGGCGATCCCGCTTTTAGACGTCCTGCGTACCTATCCGGCCGATTACCGCGTCGTCTTCGTCGGCGACGCCTCCATGAGCCCCTACGAGATCGTCATGCAGGGTGGCTCCGTGGAGCATTGGAACGAGGAGACGGGCCAGGTCTGGCTGGAGCGGGTGCTGGAACGGTTTCCGAAATCGGTCTGGCTCAACCCGGTTCCCACCGAACACTGGGCCTATACCCAGTCGATCGGCATGATCCGTGGCATCGTGGCGAACAGGATGTTCCCACTGAACCTCGAAGGGATCGACGGCGCCATGAGGTCCCTGGTGAGATGACGGACGACCGGATGCCCCATGGCGGGTTCAGCCCGCTCGTTCCGGAACTCGACATCCGCGACCTTCCCGCCTCGTTCGCCCTCTGGTGCGGGGCGCTCGGGTTCGCAGTGGCCTATGCCCGGCCGGAGAACGGCTTCGCCTATATCGAGCGGGGCGGAGCACAGGTGATGCTCAACCTCGTCAACGGGAACTGGCAGACGGGCCCCCTGGAACCGCCGCTCGGTCGCGGGATCAACCTCCAGATCGCGGTGGATGCCCTCGATCCGATCCTGACGGCCCTGGACGCCGTGCCCTGGCCTCTGTTCCGGCCAGCCCACGAGGCCTGGTACCGGGTCGGTGAGACGGAAGTCGGCGTCAGGCAATTCCTGGTTCAGGATCCCGACGGGTATCTGCTGCGCTTCAGCGAAAGCCTCGGCCGTCGTCCGCTCAGCCTTGGCGAGCCGGCGTGATGACCTTCAGCCCGTCGAGTTCGGGCTTGATCCGAATCTGGCAGCACAGGCGGGACGTCGCACGCACGTCAGAAGCGAAATCGAGCATGTCCTGCTCCATCGGCTCGGCCGGCCCGACCGCATCGACCCAATCGGCATCGACATAGACGTGACAGGTGGCGCAGGCGCAGGCGCCGCCGCATTCGGCATCGATGCCCGGCACATTGTTGCGGATCGCCGCTTCCATGACGGTCGATCCTACGTCGGCTTCCACGGTCCTGGCCGTACCAGCATGGTCGACGTAGGTGATCTTGGGCATCAAAGACTCCAGGCTCGGACAACACGTCTGTGGCCGGTTGTGCAGCGCGACTGCCTTGAAGGCGCGGCCCATCGAATGCAAGCGTCACCGGACCTATCGCCCCACATTCCTGCGCTTACGTCGCAGATGCCGTCCCGTTCCCTCCAAGCGTGGCAAGATCAGCCAAGTGCGTCGATTTCCGCCAGGGTGGCCGTCACCGCCTCGTCGAGGCGGGCGACCGTCTCCACCGGAACCTCCCTCCCCTCGCGCAGGCGATCCTCGATGGACGCGGCGAGGTCGGCGACCGGCGCGGAGCCGATGCCGAGGGCCGAGCCCTTGAGCGTATGGGCGAGGTCGGCCCGCCGGTCCGGATCGAGATCCGCGTCGGCGATTCCGGGCATCAGCCGGCGGCATTGGCCGGCGAAGAGCCCGAGCAATTCGCGGGCGAGTTCGACGTCGCCGAATGTCTGTTCGGAGAGGTAGGCATGGTCAATCAGAGGGGTCACGGGTCTCCTCGCCTCAACCGAACCGGGCGATCGGGCCCGACTCGACCAGTCTATCCACAGGAGCGGCCGAGATCGTTCGCTTCCGTTTAAGCCTTGGGGCATCATGCAGAATGCCGACGGAATGAAACCGGCGCCAAGCTTGGTAACCATTCCGTTAAGGTTTTTTGGACGGTTCGATCCACTCGGGTATCCGGGTCTCGCGCCGAGGTCTAAACTTCCTTGGTAAATTGGTAAAAATGTCGTCGATCACCGGATGCGGCCGGCTTCGACGATCTGCGTAACGAGGCGTTGAATGGCCACGGAAAAGAAGCTCAAGGACCCGGCCGAGGCGGCTCTTTCCGCCATCGAGCAGGCCCTCAACCTGGACTTCCCCTCGACGCAGGCGGCGGAGCCCCGGGTCGAGCCGCGGCTTCCCGATGTGGGCGACAACGATCTGCTGAGCGAGCAGGGTGGCCGCCTCGCGCCCCCTCGCCTCGATCTCGACCAGCCCCTCGCTTCAGACCTGCCGCCGCCGGACCGCAACCGGCCGCGCCGCGAAGGAGGTCTGCTGCCGCCGGACCGCTCCATGGTGGCCAATGACGACCGCCAGAACATCGGCATCCTGCAGCAGACCTTGCGCGTGCGGCCGTCCGGCACGCCCTACATCGTCGCCGCGATCGTCTCTGCTGTCTGGTTCGCCGCCCTCCTCGCCCTCGCCTGGAACCAGTCGGGGGGTGAGCTGAAGGGCTTCTTCGCCGGAATGACGGCGCTTCAGGCCGCCGTCGGCGCCACCGCCATCGTCGGCCCCATCGTCCTGTTCGCGATCATGGCGATGCTCGCCGTCCGTGCGCAGGAGATGCGCCTCGTGGCCCGCGCCGTCGGCGAAGTCGCGATCCGCCTCGCCGAACCCGAGAACTTCTCCACCGATGCCGTCCTCACCATGTCGCAGACGGTCCGCCGCGAGGTCGCGGCCGTGGGCGACGGCGTCGAGCGGGCGCTCGCCCGTGCCGGCGAGCTGGAAACCCTGGTCCGCGGCGAGATCGCGACCCTGGAGCGGGCCTATTCCGACAACGAGATCCGCATCCGCTCTCTCGTCGACGAGCTCGTCGCACAGCGCGAATCCATTGTCGCCAATGCGGAGCGCGTTCGCGGCGCGATCACCGGGTCGCACCAGAACCTGACGCAGGAGCTCGATGGCGCGGCAGAACGCATCGTCGCCGCGGTGACCGGCGCCGGCGAACGGGTGACCGGTGCCCTCGACGCGCGCGGCGACGCCATCACTTCGGCGCTCGGCAACCGTGGCGACGCCATCACGGCGGCCCTCGGAGAAGCCGGCGACCGCGTGGTCGGCCTCGTCACCGACCGTGGCGACGACCTGGTGCAGCGCCTCGCCAGCACCAGCGAAGGTGTGCGCAGCAGCCTGACCGAAGTCGGCAACACCCTGACGCAATCCCTGGAAAGCCGCGCGGCGGACGTCACCCTCGCTTTCGAGCGGACCGGCGGCATGCTCACCGCGACGCTGGCCGACAATGCCGGCCAGGTCGCCCGCACCCTCGCCCAGACCGGCATGGAGGTGATCGAGAGCCTGAACCGCCAGGGCAGCGAAGTTCGCCAGACCTTCGAGGAATCCGCGCGCGGCCTCGAGAACACGTTCCTCGCACGCGGCACCGAACTGACCACGACCTTCTCCAATACCGGCGGCCAGATCACCGCCCGGTTCGCCGAGACCGGCACGGCGCTCCGCGAGCATTTCGCCGCCACGGGCGCCACCATCACCGACGACATCGCCGCTCGGGGCGCGGCCCTTCGCGCTGAGATCGAAGCTGCCGGCAGCGGCGTATCCGAGACCATCGAAACCCGTACCCGCGAGGCGCAGGCGGGTCTGGCCCAGGCATCCGAGGGAATCGTCGAAACGTTCGCGGCCCGGACCACAGCCCTGCGCGACGATCTCATCCGGTCGATCGAGACCGCCGGCAGCGGGATCGACGATCGCGCCGGTCTTCTGGCCGAGCGCATCGATACGGTGGCCAACCGCCTGCACGAAACCCTCACCGTCCAGGGCGGCTCGCTCGAGAGCAACCTGACCTCCGCCGGGGAGCGCGTGGGGGATCTCGTCACCCAGCGTGCCGAGGAGGCCGCGCGGGCGATGGATGCGGCCCTGGCGGCCCTCGGCACCCATTTCGAGACCCGGGCCATGGGTACGGTGGAGAACCTCCGGGGCACCGTGGCGGGCCTCAACGGCGAGATCGACACCCGGTCGGCCGAGGCAGCGGCCGCGCTCCGCAGCAGCGGCGAGGATACGGCCTCCGTCGTCAATGCCAGCATCCGCCGCCTGACCAAGGCCGGCGAGCAGGTCGGCGGTCTCGTCACCCAGCGTGTCGAGGACGCGACCCTCACCCTGACCGGAGCCTTCGGGGTTCTCGGCAGCACCTTCGATTCCCAGTCCGGCACCGCGATCGAGAGCCTGCGCGCCGTCCTCGACACCCTGGCCAGCGAGATCGGCTCGCGGACCAGCGAGGCCGCCGACATCTTCCGCCGCAGCGCGGAAGAGACCACGGTGAGCCTCGGCGCCAGCACGGCGGAAGCCGCCCAGGCCCTGCGGCGTTCCTCGGCGAGCGCCACCGGCGAACTCGAAGCCCGCACGGTCGAAGCGGTGCAGATCTTCGAGCAGCGCCTGTCCGCCACCTCAGCCGAGTTCGCCGCCCGCACACAGGAAGCCGCCGAGCTCCTCCAGCAGGCCGCCAGCGGCCTCAGCGGAGAGGTGGGTGGGCGCGCCCAGGACGCGATGGAGGCCCTGCGCCGAACCCTGTCCGAGATCGACCAGACCCTGGTCAGCCGCGCCACCGAGGCGACGGGCGCGATCGCCCGCGCGGCCGAGAATGTCGGCGGCGAACTCGCCGCCCGGATCAAGGATGTCGAGGCTTCCTTCGGCACGCATAGCCGTGGCCTAACCGACCTCATCACCACCCATGCCGAAGAGGCGCATGGCCAGCTCGCCAATACCGGCCGCGAGATCGTTCTGGCGGTGACCGCCCAGAGCGCCCGCGTCAGCGACGCCCTCGCGCAGAGCGGCGCCACCTTCGCCGACACGACGGAAAGCCGCGCCAAGGCCATCGACACCGTGCTCAACGACCGCCTCGCGGCGCTCCAGGAGACGATTGCGCGCGGCGATATCCTCGCCGACCGCATCGCCCGCGACACCTCGACCCTCAGCGAGACCGTCACCGGTCAGCTGCAGGAGATGGACCGCGTCATCACGGTTCAGGGCAAGGCGGTGGCCGACACCATCGCCGAGCGCACCCGCGAAGCCCGCGAGACCGTGGAGAGCCAGCTCGGCGCCCTCGAGGAACGCTCCGTGAAGCGCTCCGCCGAGATCGGCGAGACCTTCACCCATCTGGTGAGCCAGATCGACGGTCAGCTCGGCTCCCGCGCCACCGCCCTCAACGAGGCCCTGATCCTGCGCACCGGCGAGATGGCGCGCATCATGGTCGAGGGTAGCCGCGATCTCGTCCAGACTCTCGATGCCCGCGCCGACGGCATGGCGCAGGACATCGCCAGCCGCAGCCTGGCCCTGGGCGATACCCTCGGCAGCCGCTCCATCGAGATCGCCGAGCGCTTCGAGCAGCAGGCGACCGACCTGTCCCGCCGCATCGAAGAGGGCGTCGGCCGCTTCGACACCAGCGTCGTCGGGCGTCTCGACGGCATCGCCGCCGCGCTGGAAGAGCGCAGCCGCCTGATCGACGAGACCTTCGGCTCCCAGGCCTTCGAGGCGATCCGCCTCATCGAGAGCCGCACCCGCGCCGTGGACGAGGATCTCGCCAACCGGACCCGCGAGCTCGTCGAGATGATCGAGAGCCGGACGGGCCATGCCAATGAGGCTCTGGCCGGACAGGCGGAGGCGATCCGCTCGTCCTTCTCGCACCGCGCGGAAGCCCTGGCCGCCCTCATCGACGAGCGCACGGCCGCCATGGGCCAGGAGCTCGACGAGAAGGGACGCGTCGTGTTCGGCGCCCTCGGCACCCGTATCACCGAACTGGCGCAGCTGTTCGATCGCGGCGGCTCCTCCCTTGCGGAGCTTCTGGAACAGCGCGGCGACACCATCATCGCCCGCCTGCGCGACGTCGTCGCCGATGCGGACCGTTTGCTCAGCGAAGGCGAAGGCCGTCTCGGCTCCACCCTCCAGACGCGGACCACCGATCTCGGCAGTCTGCTCGACGAGGGCGTGCGCACCGTCCACCAGCTCCTGGACAACCGGACCAACGAGATCCGGACCATGCTGGACGATCATTCCCAGGTGCTCGCCAGCAGCTTCGAAGACCGGCTGGCGCCCCTGCACGATTCGCTCGGCCAGCACGGCCGGACCTTCGTCGACACGATCGAGGCCAGCCTCGGCGGCGCGGCCGGCGCGGTGGAAGCCCGCACCCGCGACCTCGTCGCGCTGTTCGACCAGCGCATCGGCGCCCTGGACGAACTCGTGGACGGTCGCGGCGCGAGGATCGCGGAATCGGTGGAAGCCCGCACCCACGGGCTGCGGACCCTGTTCGACGACATCCTCACCGCCCTCGACGGCCTGGTGGACAGCCGCGCCGAAGCCCTCACCGACCGGGTCGATGCGCGCACCCACGCTCTGAGCGCCCTGTTCGACGAGCGCCTGCGGGCGATCGACGATCTGGTGGAGAACCGCGCGGCCGAACTCGTCCGCACCATCGACACCAAGGGCACGGCCCTCACGCAGACCGTCGACGACCGGACCCACGCGATGGGTGCCCTGTTCGACGACCGCATGCAGGCCCTCGACGCCCTCGTGGCGGAGCGTTCGGCCGATTTCGCCCGGACCATCGACACCAAGGGTACGGCCCTCACGCAGACCGTCGACGACCGGACCCACGCGATGGGCGCTCTGTTCGACGACCGCATGCAGGCCCTCGACACCCTCGTGGCGAACCGTTCGGCCGATTTCGTGCACACGCTGGACACGAAGGGCTCCGTTCTGACCCGCTCGGTCGATGCCGGCACGGCCATGCTGAGCACGCTGTTCGACGAACGCCTGCGCGCCCTCGACGAGCTGATCGAGAACCACGCGACGCAACTCATCCATACGGTGGACGAGCGCGGCGGCAGCCTCACCCGGTCCCTCGACGACCGCACCGGCTCCCTGCGCGCTCTCTTCGACGAGCGCCTGCGCGACCTCAACGCCCTCGTGGAGAACAGGACGGCGGACTTCGCCCAGACGGTGGACGACCGCGGCGGGCACCTCACCCGGTCCCTCGACGACCGCACCGGCTCCCTGCGCGCCCTCTTTGACGAGCGCCTGGGCGAGCTCAACGCCCTCGTGGAGAACCGGACAGCGGAATTCGCCCGTACCATGGAGATGCAGGGCAGCTCCCTGTACCAGGCGGTGGACGATCGCACCCAGTCCATGGGGACGCTGTTCGACGAGCGCCTGCGCGCCCTCGACACCCTGGTGGACGACCGCGCGGCGGCGTTCGCCCGTACCATCGAGCATCAGGGCACGTCTCTGACCCAGGCCGTCGAGGCCGGCGCCCAGGCCATCGGCACCGTCTTCGATGAGCGCCTGCGCGCCCTCGACCATCTCGTGGACAACCGCGCCGCCGATCTGACGCAGACCATCGACAATCGCGGCATCTCCCTGAGCCAGGCGGTCGAGGCCACCGCCCAGTCCATCGCGACCGTCTTCGACGAGCGCCTGCGCGCCCTCGACCACCTCGTGGACAACCGCGCCGCCGATCTGACGCAGACCATCGACAATCGCGGCACGTCCCTCAGCCAGGCCGTTGAGGCCACCGCTCAGGCCATCGGGAATGTCTTCGATGCGCGGATGCGTGCCCTCACCGATCTCGTCGAAGACCGGACCGGCGCGTTCACCCGCACGGTGGACGATCAGGGCCAGTCACTGACCCAGTCGGTCGATGCTCGTACGCAGGCCATCGCAGCTTTGTTCGACGAGTGCCTGCGCGCCCTCGACCAGCTCGTGGACAGCCGTGCGACCGCTTTCGCTCATGCGATCGACAACCACGGCGCCGCCCTGACCCAGGCCGTGGATGCCCGCAGCGAGGCCTTCACGAACCGGATCGACAGCCGGATGAAGGTGTTCGCCTCCCTCGTCGCGTCACGCGGCGATGCTCTCGCCAATGCGTTCGACGACCGCCAGGACGCCTATGCGGCCCTGGTCGACGAGCGCAGCGCGACGATGCTCTCCGCCTTCGACGAGCGGGTGAACCGCCACGCCGCCCTCGCCCAGGCCCATGCCGATGCGCTCGCAACGGCTCTGGACCAGCGCAACGAGGCCGTGGCCGCCCTCATCGACGGGCGCAACCAGGACATGGTCGCCGGCTTCGATCGCCGCTCGACTGCCCTGGCCTCTCTGATCGAGGCGCGCGGGCAGTCCCTGGCCCGCCGCCTCGCCGAGAGCGCGGAGACCATCACCCGCGCGATCGAGGAACGTGGGGGATCGATCGTCGAGACGATCGACACGCGCGGCACCCATATGGTCGAGGCGATGGCGACGCATTCCGAGCGCCTCCGCGAGATCGTCGAGGGGCCGGCCTCCCAGCTTGTCGCCTCCCTGGGCGAGCGCAATCAGGAGATCGCACGTATCCTCGACGAGAGCGCAAAGCCCCTCGCCGACACCTTGCGTGATCGTGTTCGGGACCTCGCCGAACAATCCGAGGCGTCCAGGAACGCCCTTCTGGCAGCCATCGACGGCGGCGCCTCCCGTGCGCTGGCGAGCCTCAACGAGGCGAGCGATCGTCTCCGCAGCGAACTCGCTGGCGTCTTGGACCGGGTCGAGGGGGCGAATTCGGCCCTGCGCGAACTCGTCACCGATGCCGGAGAGAATCTCGGCGCCATCGAGAACGGCCTGTCGGGCCGGGTCGAGCAGGTGCAGGCGACGCTCTCCGCCATCGGCACCGAGACGGAGCGCGCCAGCAGAAGCGTCGCCGAACAAGTCGACCAGCTGAAGGCCGTCGCCGAGGGCGCCCTGCGCGATGCGGCCGACCTCGCCGCCTCGCTCGATGCCCGCGGGACCTCGCTCACCGAGATCGCCCGCGCTCATTCCGGCACGCTCACCAACGCGGCCGGTTCGCTCGAAACCGTCGAGACGCGCCTCGTCGATCTTCTCGCCAGCCGCGACAAGGCGGTGGAAGAGGTGCTGACCCGCATCGAGGCGCGGTCGGGCGTCCTCGAGGAGCAGACCGCGCGGTTCGACACGCAGATGGCCGAGACCCTTCGCTCCGCCGAGGAGCGGGCACGCGGCATCGCCAGCAGCCTGTCCGATGCGGCGCAAAGCGCGGGCGCCAGTGTGACCGGAGCCTTCGAAGGCCTGCGCAAGGATGCGGGCAGCGAAGGCGAGCGGACGGCGACCGCCGTTCGCACGGCGATCTCCGGCGCATCCGAGCAGATGATGACGGTGTTCGAGAGTGCGGCCGGCCGCTTCGGCGACTCGGTGGCGGGGATGCGCGAGATGGCGGCGGAGATCCGTCGCGAACTCGAAGCGACGCGGGCGGACCTGCAGCGCGGCGTTCTGGAAATCCCGCGGGAGACCCAGGAAGCCACCAGCGAGATGCGTCGGGTCGTCTCTGACCAGATCAAGGCGCTGAACGAGCTGTCCTCGCTCGTCTCCCGCTCGCGGCGCAGCGTCGACGTGACCGAGGCGGTGGCCCCTGCCCCGCGCAAGGCGGACGTCCAGCCCGCCAAGCAACAGGACGTACAGGTCTCGGAGGTAGCTCCAGCCAAGCCGAAGCAGAATGGGGCCAACCCGGTCGCGGCACCGGTCGCCGCAAAGCCCTCCGAGCCGAAGGCCCGCGAGGACAAGTCGTCCGACGCTCGCCCGACTCAGCAGATGACGATCGTCTCCGCCCCGGCGGCCCGTGCCGGCAACCAGCCCGCCCTGCGTCCCGGCGAGACTGCGCGTGCGGGTGCCCCGTCGGGACGCGACAATCGCGGCTGGCTATCGGACCTGCTGACGCGCGCCTCCCTCGACGACGACACGGATGGGGCCGATCCGGCGAACGCGGCCGCCGGTCCCAACGGTCAGGCCAAGCCGGACGCGACCAAGGCCGGCTCCAACAAGGCGGAGCCCGCCAAGGCCGGTTCCGCTAAACTGGAAGCGGGCAAGGGCGCTGCCGTCGACCGCAGCCGAACCGCCCTCGAGACGATCTCCAACGACATCGCCAAGATGATCGAACATCAGACCGCGGTGGAGTTGTGGGAGCGCTACCGTCGCGGTGAGCCGAACCTGTTCGATCGCCGTCTCTACACGGCGCAGGGTCGGCAGACCTTCGAGGAGATCCGCCGGCGCTACGCGGCCGATGCTGAGTTCCGCCGCACGGTGGACCGCTATGTCGGCGAGTTCGAGCGGCTCCTCGGCGAAGTCTCGAAGAACGACCGCGACTCGCGTCGTGCCGATGCCTACCTCACCTCGGAGACGGGCAAGGTCTACACGATGCTCGCCCATGCGAGCGGCCGCTTCGAAGGGGCCTGACATCCTTCGGCGACGGGGCGGCATCACCGCTCCGTCGCCGGATCACGGTGAGGGTGAATAAGGTCAGATCAGGCCGAGGACGGAGAGCTCGCGCCGCAGCGATTCGGGCATGTCGGCGAGGCCGTCGGCGCGGCGCATGTCGAGATCGGCCGGGGCTGATCGCACCGTCAGGTAGCGCCAGCCCTGGAAGGGCCGGCATGGGCGCGGATTGACCGGGACCACGACCGAATCGAGGACGAGGCGGCAGCGGCCGACGCCGTCCGTATCGGTGAAGGGCTCGATGGCCGTGATGGCCTGGCGGCAGCACAGCGTGCCCTTGATGACCCAGTAGATCGAGCCCTGCCCGGCAATGGCCGAGGCACGTTTGGGCACCATTCGGGTCACGTGGAACGTTGACGGGTCGCGCCCGGACTGCAACGCGTCGTCCCGGTTGCGGGCGATGCGTTGTTCGAGGTCCTCGATCGTCGCGGGTCCGACGCAGAGCTTCAGGAGGTGAAGGGCCATGACGGCCCTCTTATCAGTGCCGTCGACGATGCGCGCGGGGCATTCGTCTCGCTCAGGAAAACAGGGCGAGTTTCTCTTTCTCGCTCAGGCCGTCGATATCGGCGAAAGCCGTGGCGATGTCGGTCTTCTCGGAAGCCGGCGACGTCGCCCGGTCCTCGGTGCTCTCGTCGTCAGAAACTACCTCGTCGGCCGGCTCGTCGTCGAAAGGCTCGCTCGTGTCCTCGGCGATAGGTTCCTCGGCGATGGCGTCCTCAATGACAGCCTCCTCGCCCGCCTCGGATGCGTGCGGCTCGGTGAACGGAGCCTCTTCGTCCGTCGTCTCCATGGCGGAGGAAAGCGGCATGTCCGGGCTCACCGGCTCTTCCGCCTGCTCTTCGACGACGGCCTCCATCTCCCCCGTCACGTCGTCCTTCGCTTCCCGAACGCTCTCCGATCGCCCGGAATCCATGTCGATGAACCGGTCCACATCGCTCTGGTCGAGGTCCTGGGCGACAGTCGCCGCCGTCGAGCCCGGGGCCGGCGGGATCGCCTCGACCTCGCCGCCCCAGATCGCGATCATCGCCGCGAGGCGCTCTTCGAGATAGCGCAGGGTATGGATGATCCGGGCCGTGCGTTGCGCCGTGAGATCCTGGAACGAGCAGGCGGTGTAGATTTCCGTCGCCCGGCGGTCGAGCACGTCGCAAATCGTCGCATCCGCGCCGGTTTCGCGCATTGTCCAGGCTGTCTCCTGGACTTCCTCCGCGGCGCCGAGGATGTCCGACGTCGCGCGCTCGGTGGCCCGGACAATGGCGTCGAGGGCGACGGAGGCGATGCCAAGGCGGCTGTGGTCCTGATCCACGGTGCTGATCGCGGCGATCTCGGCCTTGGTTCGGGCGATGGCGTGGGCCATGTCCATCAGGTCGCCGCGCATGCGTCCGACCCGCTCGGTCTCGCGGTCGGAGGGGCGATCCGCCGTCACCGCGCTCTCCAGGCGAGAGATGGCGCCGAGCAGCATGTCCGTATCGGCACTGCGGTTGCGCCTGGTATATTCGGCGAGGAACCAGCGGCCGCGTTCGCTCTCGCTCATCGCCGCTTCGATACGGTCGTATTCCGACTCATCGACCGGGGTGAGCGAACGCATGACAGACATAGAACTCGTGTCCTCGATGGTGCCTCGCGCCGTTGCGCGAAGTCGCGGGTACCAGCACCAGTAGATTGACACGATGGTTTTAACGCCCCCTTTACGGGTCGAATCATCGTCAGCGGCCGGCAACGCTTCGGCTTGAGGCCGCTTCGCCCCTCGATCGAGCGGTCCCCCTTGTCTCAATCCTCTCCGACGGAGCCGAACGCGACGCGTCTGTCGCTGCTCTATGCCGTCGTCTTCGTCGAGATCGGCATCGCCATGCCGTTCATGCCGGTCTGGCTGAAGGCGCTCGGCCTCGATGCGCGGATCATCGGCGCCCTCCTGGCGCTGCCCATCGCCATGAAGATCATCGCCACGGCTCCCCTCGTGGGGCTGATCGACCGGGGCGTGGCCGCGCGCCGTCTCCTACTGGTCGGCAGCGTGGCGGTGGCGGCGACCTATGCGCTGATGCCCGCCGGCGCCGCCATAGGCTGGCCCATCCTCGCTGTGCTCGTCGCCGTGAATGCGGCGGCCGGAGCGCCACTGGTGCCGACCATCGACTACCTCACCCTGGCCGCCGTACGGCACAGCAAGCGGCTCGACTACGCCCGTATCCGCATGGCGGGGTCCATCGGTTTCCTCATCGCCAGCCTGCTCGGGGGGGCGGCCCTCAGCGCCATGGGGGAACGCCTCGCCGTGCCGGTCCTCCTCACCGGCCTCGCCCTCGTCGCCGCGGCCACCATCTTCGCCAGCCCGGTGGAAGCTCATATGGCGCAGCCGCGCATCGCGCCCGGCACACGCCCGAAGCTGCCCCGCGTGCTCTGGCTCTGCATCGGCGCGCAGGCGACGATCCAGGCGAGCCACGCGGCGACCTACGCCTTCGGCAGCATCCACTGGCAGGCCAGCGGGATCTCGCCCTCGTGGATCGGCGTGCTCTGGGCGACGGGTGTCGCCGCCGAGATCGTCTTCTTCGCCACGGTGGGGCGCTGGCCCGCCCATTGGCGTACGCCGTTCCGGCTCATCGGCCTCGGCGCCGCAGCGTCCCTCATACGCGTCGTCGGCCTGTCCCTGATCGGCGGCGAGCTCGTCCCGGCCCTGTTCCTGCAGACCCTCCACGCATTCAGCTTCGGGGCGACTCAGCTCGGCGCCATGACGGCGATCTCGGCCTTCGCGCCCGATGGGGCGCGGGGGCGCGCGCAGGGCATGTCGAGCGCCGTCAATGCCTGCGCCTCCGCGAGCGCGACGATTCTCTGCGGTGTCGCCTACCAGGCCGGCGGCGGCTCGCTCGCTTTCGCCCTGATGGCGCCGCTCGCCCTGTCCGGCCTGTGCCTCGTGTCACTTTCCGCGAGAGCAGCGACACTTGCCCCCTTCACACCGCCCCGTTTGTAGGTCAGCACTCCGCCGCTTGCCGTGGGTCTTGACCAATCCGTAACCTTGATCTGCGTTTTAGTTGCGCATGAACCGGGAGTCGCGCTTCGTGCGCCACGCTGCTGCCAAGCCGAACCCTGACGCCGCCGAAGCCGAGTTTCTCGGCGAGGGCGGACGCGTGGTCCTGAGCGGTCGCTGGACGGCGGATCAGGGTGCCTCCGTGGAGAGGGCCGCCGCGCGCATCGCCAGCGACGCAAAGGGCGCTCCCATCCTCGTCGACCTGTCGAAGGTGGCGCGGCTCGACACGCTCGGCGCCTGGGTCCTGGAGCGGACCCGTGGCGAGATCGAAGCCGCGGGCGGTCGCCTCGCCTATGCGGGGGCCACGGCCGAGCACCGTATCCTGCTCGGCGAAATGATTCTGCCGGACGAGGATTATGCCGGCCCGCCCAAGCGCGGCCGCCTCATGGGCTTCCTGCACGATCTCGGGGTCCGGGTCGTCGGCGCGAAATCCGACATGGTCAGCGGCCTCGCCTTCCTCGGGGAGGTGGTGACCGCCTGTATCCGCGTCGCCTCGCGGCCGAGCACCTTCCGCGGCACGGCCCTGGTCAACCAGCTCGAACAGGTCGCCTTCCGGGGCGTACCGATCATCATGCTGATCTCGTTCCTGGTCGGCGGCATCGTCGCGCAGCAGGGCATCTTTCAGCTTCAGCGCTTCGGGGCGCAGAGCTTCGTCGTCAACCTGATCGGCCTGCTCATCCTGCGCGAACTCGGCGTGCTCCTCACCTCGATCATGGTGGCGGGGCGTTCCGGCTCGGCCTTCACCGCCGAAATCGGCTCGATGCGGATGCGCGAGGAGGTGGATGCCTTGCGGGTGATGGGCCTCGATCCCATCGAGATCCTCATCGTCCCGCGCATCCTGGCCCTGGTGATCGGCCTGCCGATCCTCGCCTTCCTCGCCTCGCTGGCAGCCCTCGCCGGGGGCGGCCTCACCGCCTCGCTCTACGGCGGCATGACGATCGACGCGTTCCTGGCGCGGCTCCAGGCCGCCGTTTCCTTCCACCACGTGGCGGTCGGCCTCATCAAGGCGCCGTTCATGGCCCTCATCATCGGCATCATCGCCACGATCGAAGGTTTCGCCGTCGAAGGATCGGCGGAATCGCTCGGACGTCACGTCACGGCCTCAGTCGTGAAGTCTATCTTCATGGTCATCGTACTGGATGGACTTTTCGCCGTGTTCTTCGCGGCCATCGATTTCTGATCGCCGTGAACCAGATGTCCCCGCCCCCCGCGCCGTTCGACCGCGCCCCACCTCGCGACGTCATCATCGGCGTGCGCGACCTCGTGGTCGGCTTCGGCAGCAAGATCGTGATGAAGGGGCTCGACCTCGACATCTATCGCGGCGAGATCCTGGGCTTCGTCGGCCCGTCCGGACAGGGCAAGTCGGTCCTGACCCGGACGATCCTCGGCCTGGTGCCGAAGCGCTCCGGCACGATCGAGGTGTTCGGCGAGGACGTAGACACCATGACCATGGCCCGCCGCCGGCAGATCGAGCAGCGCTGGGGCGTGCTGTTCCAGCAGGGCGCCTTGTTCTCGGCGCTCACGGTGAAGCAGAACATCCAGATGCCGATGCGCGAGCACCTGAACCTGTCCGAGCGCCTGCTCGACGAGTTCGCGCGCCTCAAGATCGAGATGGTGGGCCTAAAGCCCGATGCCGCCGACAAGCTCCCCTCCGAATTGTCGGGCGGCATGATCAAGCGCGCGGCGCTGGCCCGGTCTCTCGCCCTCGACCCCGAAATCCTGTTCCTCGACGAGCCGACTTCGGGCCTCGACCCGATCGGCGCCGGGGAGTTCGACGAACTCGTCGCCACCCTGAAACAGACGCTGGGGCTCACCGTCTTCATGGTGACGCACGATCTCGACAGTCTCTACACGGCCTGCGACCGCATCGCGGCGCTCGGCGACGGCCAGATCATCGCGCAGGGGCCGATCGACGCCATGCTGGCGAGCGACCACCCCTGGCTTCGCTCGTATTTCCACGGCAAGCGCGCCCGCGCGATCGTCACCGGCGGGGCAAACGCCCATGTTTGAACGAATTCACACGCTGACGGCCCGCCGATTGCGTGCCGTGGCGCACCGCACGGGCGCTGCCCATCCGGAGTATGACTGATCCGATGGAGACTCGTGCGAACTACGCCCTCGTCGGGGCTTTCACACTCGCGGTCGTCGTGGCGGCCTTCGGCTTCGTGTTCTGGCTCCAGGGCGGATCGCGCAGTCAGGTGCGCGAGAGCGTGCGCATCGTCTTCTCGGGCAGCGTCGGCGGCCTCGCCAAGGGTTCGACCGTGGCCTTCAACGGCATCAAGGTCGGTGAGGTGATGGATGTCCGCCTGCTGCCGCAGGACCCGCGCCGGGTCGTCGCGATGGTGGAAGTCGAACGGACCACGCCCCTGCGCGCCGACACCCGGGCCCGCCTCGATTCCGCGATGCTGACCGGCGTCTCCACCATCTCGCTCTCCGGCGGCAACGCCGATTCGCCGCCCCTGACGCCGGGTTCGGGCGACCAGACCCCGACGATCTTCGCCGACAGTTCCGACATCCAGGACATGATGGCGGCGGCCAAGCAGATCGCGCAGCGCGCAGACGACGTGCTGCAGCGCCTCGACAAGCTAGTGGCCGGCAACGAGGGCGCCATCACCCGGACACTCGCCAATGTCGAATCCTTCTCCAAGACCCTGAACGATGCCGGGCCTGCGGTGAGTTCGCTGGTGAAGGCCATCGACGGGCAGAAGCTCAACCGCGTCATCGACAATGCCGAGCGCTTCTCCGCCGCGCTCAGCACCGCGAGCCCCGACATCGAGGGTGCGGTGAAGGACGCGCGCTCGCTTGCCGGCAAGCTCAACGCCTCGGCCGACCGCGTCGACAACGTGCTGAAGGGGGCCGAAAGCTTCCTCGGCTCCGCCTCGGGCCAGGCCGGGAGCAGCACCTTCGCCGAAGTCCGTGAGGCGGCGATCTCCGTGCGCGATGCCGGCAAGGCCTTCCGCACCCTGTCGGAGAACCTCGACAAGCGCACCTCCACCATCGCGTCGAGCTTCAGCCGCCTCAGCGGGACCGGGCGGCGCGAGGTCGAAGCCCTGTCCTCGGACGGCCAGCGCACCCTCAACACCCTGAACCGGACGGTGAAGAGCCTGGAGCGCGACCCGTCGCAGGTCATCTTCGGCGGCAAGCCATCGTTGCCAGAATACAACGGTGGCCGCTGAACCCGGCAAAGCCTAGCCGCATGTGTCCGGCGTCACGGCACGGAAACCGCTATGGCGTAGTTTACGGTTGCGCTTCTTGCAGCGCTGCACAGGTTTCCAGGCCCTTCGGATGACGTTTCGCTCGCATGCCCTGGCGCTCGCCTGCCTCTCCGCCCTGCTCGGCGGTTGTGGCGGCGGCGCGCCCATGACCTTCGACCTCGCCGCCCTGCCGAGTTCCGGCCGGCCGAGCGTGGCGGCGCGGTCGATTTCGGTGGCCGAGCCCGTCGGCCTCCAGCCCTTCGAGCAGGATCGCATCATCGTTCGTCAGGCCGGCGGCGCCCTGTCGTTCCTCGGCGGCGGACAATGGGCCGACCGCCTGCCGCGCCTCGTCCAGACACGGCTGATCCAGAGCCTCGAAAATTCCGGACGCCTGAAATCAGTGAGCCGCCCCGGCGACAAGATCGTGGCCGATTACGCGCTCATCAGCGAGATCCGCGCGTTCGACATCGCGTCCGGCTCGGGCGAAGCGGTGGTGGACATCTCGGCCAAGCTCATCACCGACGGCACCGGCAAGGTGGTCACCGCCCGCATCTTCACCGCGCGCGTGCCGGTGGCCAAGGTCGAGGCGGGCAACGCCGCCATCGGTCTCGATGCCGCTCTCAGCGTCGTGCTCGCCGACATCGTTCGCTGGGTCAATTCCGGGCATTGACCGTCGTGTCGCGGTACTCCCCGTGGAGTACCGCAGGTCGAGACGGGTAAGGACGCTCGGCGCCCCTACTCCATCACCGCCGCTTTCATGATCACGACCATGATCGCCTTGGCGGGTTCCGTGCCGACGCAGCGCACCGTGTGCGGCCTGTCGCAGCGGTAGCGCAGCGTTTCACCGACCCGCGCCCGCTGGAAGGTGCCGGCCACCTCGACTTCGAGGACGCCTTCGGTGACGGTGAGGGATTCCACCGAGCCGCGCTGATGCGGATCGGAATCGAGGACGCCGCCCGGATCGGCCGTGACCTCGTACCATTGCAGCCATTCCACCGTCTTGATCCAGCCGACGATGGCCAGGCGGATCTTGCCGTCGTCGGAGAGCAGGATCGGCGTGTCGGCGCGCGACGTCTTCTCGATGAACGGCTCTTCGTCGCTGGTGGCCAGCACGCGTTCGATGGAGACGTCGAGGGCCTGGCTCAGGCGCCAGATGGTCGCCAGGGTCGGGTTGGTCTCGTTGCGCTCGATCTGGCTGATGATCGATTTCGCCACGCCGGACTGCTCGGCGAGTTCGGAGAGTGAGAGGTTGTAGGCCTTGCGCAGCCGCTGGATGGTCTTGCCGAGCTGGCCCGAGAGAACCTGTGCTCCGTTCAGGATATCCCGCTGCCGTCCCCGTTCGGGCGTCGTCGCCTGATCTTGCATTGTCCCAGAACCTATCGCGTCGTTCCGTACATCGAACGATCGTGCGGTACTTCAAACGCAATCAGGCATCCGATGCAAGGCGAAGGAGGCCAACTTCTCCCTCGTGTCAGTGCCAAAGGGCGTGGAAATGATGGACCGGTCCGTGCCCTCGTCCCACCGTCACGGAATTGGACGCGGCGATGGCGGCGGTGACGTATCGTTTGGCCTGGGTGACGGCCTCCGTCAGGGAGAGGCCACGGGCCAAGCCCGCCGCCACGGCCGAGGACAGGGTGCAGCCGGTGCCGTGCGTGTTGCGGGTGTCGACGCGCGCCGATGCGAAGCGCCGCAGCGTCCCGTCCGTGCTCATGAGGTGATCGACGCTCTCCGTGCCCTCCGCATGGCCGCCCTTGATGAGCACGGCGCGGGCCCCCATCGCGAGCAGCTTGCGCCCCTGTACCACCGCCTCGTTCTCGCTCTGCGCCACGGGAGACTCGATCAGGGTGGCGGCCTCGGGAAGGTTCGGCGTCACCAGATCGGCCAGGGGCAGGAGGTGGCGGCGCATGGCCTCCACCGCCTCGTCGGAGATGAGGCGGTCTCCGCTCGTGGCCACCATGACAGGGTCGAGGATGATCGGGATGCCGGACGCATGACGGGTAAGTCCGGCGGCCACGGCCTCGATCACCGCGGGCTTCGACAGCATGCCGATCTTCACCGCCTTGACGGTAAGATCGGAGAAGACGCTATCGATCTGGGCGGCGATGAAATCGGCCGGCACGTCGTGAATCGCCTGCACGCCGAGGGTGTTCTGCGCCGTGAGGGCGGTGATGATGCTGGCGCCATAGACCTTGAGTGCCGCGAAGGTCTTGAGATCGGCCTGGATACCGGCGCCGCCGCTGGAATCGGAGCCCGCTATGGTCACGGCGATGGGTGTCATGGCGTGTCTCGTCCCTTGCGTTGCGGCAACCCTAAACCATCGTCCGGAACGAGGGAATCCGGCCCGATTGAAAATGATTTTAGAACAGAGACTTAGAGAATTTTACCGCTCATTCGCCCGGCTCGCTCGTTAGAGCGCTCTCCGCCAAAGTGGATGCCGGTTCGGCGAAAAAGAGCGCGGCGAAACAAAGGCCTGGAGATGTGCCCCGACCCAACGTGGTCGGGCGCAGCTCTAGACGGCCGCGCCCCTCGCCGCGAGGGCCGAATCCACCCGGAAGCGCAGGTCCCTGGCGCGCGCCTCCACCTCCTCGGTGGAAAACAGCGCGGAGATCAGGGCGATGCCGTCGGCGCCCGCCGCGATGATGGCGGCGGCGTTGCTGCCGTCGATCCCGGCGATGGCCCCCACCGGAAAACCGGTGCCCCGGGCGAGGCGCGCCCGGAAGGCGATGCGCGAGAAACCGTCGAGCCCGACCGGCGGATCGGGGTTGTCCTTGCTCGTCGTGGCGAAGACGCCGCCGATGCAGGCATAATCCACGGGCAGGCGATAGAGCTCGTCGGCCTGAGCCGCCGATTTCAACGTCAGGCCAATGATGGCGCGTGGGCCCAGAATGCGCCGCGCATCCGCCGGGTGCAGGTCCGACTGGCCGAGATGCACACCCTCGGCCTCGGCAGCCAGAGCGAGATCGCAGCGATCGTTGACGAGGAGCGGCACCCCGGTGTCCGCGATGGCCGCGCGGATGGCCCGGATGCGCGCCAGCGAATCGCGCGCGTTCTCGATGGACTTCTCCCGGTATTGAAGAAGGGTACATCCGCCCGAGACGGCCTCGGCCGCCATATCGGCGAGGTCGTCGCCATCATCGCCACAGACGTCCACGTCGAGGATACCGTAGAGCCTCACGTCGACCGGCACGGTCGAGCCCAAGGCGGTGTCGCGTCCGATCACGTCGTTCCTCCGGTAAGCCCCAGCGCCCAGGTTCGAGCGGCGGCAATCTAAACGGGTGGCCGTGCCACGCAAAGCCGATCCGCACCGCTTCGCTTGCCGGCCCCGGCCCATCGGCCTACTCCCCGCCTCGACGAAGCACGGAGATTGGCATGACCACCGAAGCCGGGCGCACGCCGAAGCAGAAGATGATCGCGGGGGAACTCTACCACCCCGACGACGCGGAACTCGGTGCCGACCTGCGCGCCTGCCAGGTCTGGCTCGCGCGCTACAACGCCATGCTCGGCCGCCCCGCCGACGAGCGCCGGGTGCTGCTGCGCGAGACGTTGGCCAATGTCGGCGACGGGGCGGTGATCCGGCCGCCGTTCCATTGCGATTACGGCTTCAACATCAGCATCGGCGCCCACGTCTTCCTGAACTTCAACTGCGTCATCCTCGATTGCACCACGGTGACGATCGGCGACCGCACGCAGATCGGGCCGGGCGTCCAACTCCTCACGGCGGACCATCCCCGCGAGGCGGAGGCGCGCGAGGCCGGGCTGGAATTCGCGCGTCCCATCGCCATCGGCCGCAACGTCTGGATCGGCGGCGGCGCACTGATCCTGCCCGGCGTCACGGTGGGCGACCATGCGATCATCGGGGCCGGCGCCGTCGTCACCCGCGACGTGGCGCCCAGCGCGACGGTCGTCGGCAACCCGGCGCGACCGGTACCCGCCAAGGCGTGAGGCGACGCGCACATCCTTTCGCGCGTTGATTCCGGCAGGCAATCTGCCATGAGACCCATTCACGGACCGGGGGGCGGACAAGTGACGAGGGGGCAGGACGGATTTGCAGCGGAAGCGGCCGATGCGCTTCCCAATCCGTCGGCGGTCGGGCTCGTCGCCGTCATCGTCGCGGCGACGGATGGCGAGCCGCGCGCCCTCACCGTGAAGGTGCCGGGTCAGGCCTCGAGCCGCGAGACTGGATTGCCGTCCGGTCCCCTCGTGCCGGAGCACCCTACGCTGGAACGCGGTCTGCGCGCCTGGGTGGAGCGCCAGACCCAGCAGCGCCTCGGCTATGTGGAGCAGCTCTACACGTTCGGAGACCGAGACCGGCAAGGCGACGATTCGGGCGGCCTTCACTCTTTGTCCGTGGCCTATCTCGCTCTGGTGCGCGAGATGCGGTCGGCGGCGCTCGCCGAGGCGTCGTGGCACAATTGGTACGCGTTCCTTCCCTGGGAGGATTGGCGCGCGGGCCGGCCCGCGACCCTGGACGAGATCGAGGCCAAGCTCCTGGCCTGGGCGGCCGGGACATCCGATGCCAAGGTCAGGCGGCGGCGTGAGGACAGGCTCGGCCTCACCTTCGGCATCGGCGGCGGGGCCTGGAACGAGGAGCGCGTGCTCGAACGCTACGAACTCCTGTTCGAGGCCGGTCTGATCCCCGAAGCGCGGGGACAGGCCGGGGAAGCGAATGCCACCGAATTCGCCACGACGGGCCGGCCCATGACGTTCGATCACCGCCGGGTGCTCGCCACGGCGATCGGACGCTTGCGTGGCAAGATCAAGTATCGCCCCGTGGTGTTCGAGCTGATGCCGCCGACCTTCACCCTGTTCCAGTTGCAGCGCACCGTGGAGGCCCTGTCGGGCGCCAATCTCCACAAGCAGAATTTCCGTCGACTCGTGGCCCAGCAGGGACTGGTGGAGGAGACCGACGAAGTCACCAGCGGCGCCGCAGGGCGGCCCGCCCGCCTCGTCCGTTTCCGCCGTGAAGTGCTGTTGGAGCGCCCCGCGCCGGGGTTCCGGCTGACCCCTTCGCGACGGTCGCCCTGAGGCATCGCGTGCCGAGACACGTTTCGGCCCTGGCGACGCGGCAATCGCGGGTGGGGCCTACATTGCCGCCAGGATCGATTCCAGCATGGCGCGGCTCGTCTCGAGCGCCGCGATGCGCTCGTCCACCTCGCCGATGTGCCGGCGTAACGTTTGCCGAAGCTCGTCGCAGGGTTCGAATGCGCCGCGCCCGGCGAGCGCGCAGGGCAGGAACACGCGGATGACCGGCAAGGTCATTCCGGCCGCGCCGAGCGTCCTGATCCGCCGGACGGTTTCCTCGTCCAGCGGCGTGTAATCGCGATACCCGGAGGCGGTGCGCTCCGGCGCGAGCAGCCCCTCTCCTTCGTAATAGCGCAGCATGCGCACGCTGACGCCCGTGCGCTTCGATAGCGTCCCAATCCGCATTGGCCGTTGACCCTGACAGTGCTGTCACGGATTAAGGCTGGCGCTCTTCGATGGAAACCAATCGAGAGCGTGATTCATGACAGACGTCTTTGGTAGCCACGCCTGGATCGACGGGCGGCCCGCCACCGCCTCCGACCTCGCCCCCCTCGCCTTCGCCGGGTTCGCGCATTTTACCGCCATGCAGGTCCGTGACCGGCGCGTGAGAGGGTTGGACCTTCATCTGGAGCGCCTTCGCGACGGGTCGCAGGCACTGTTCGGCTGCACCATTCCTGAGGAGCGCATACGAGACGCACTTCGGACCGCCATCGCGGGCGCCCCCGGCGACCTGTCGCTCACCGCGACAGTGTTCTCGCGCAACGGCGAGTTCCGCCTCGACTGCGCAGCGGAAATATTCTCGATTCTGGTTCGAACCTTTCCGCCGAGTGACGGCCCCGCCGGCCCGCTGAAACTGGCCCTTACGCCGCATGAGCGTTGGCGCCCGGAGGTCAAGCATGTGGGCGAATCGGCAAAGACCCATCTCCTGCGCGAGGCTGCCCGGATGGGCTTCGACGATGCCGCGTTCGTCGATCGTCAGGGGAGTATCGGCGAAGCGACGATCTGGAACCTGGCCTTCTGGGACGGAGTGTCGGTGACATGGCCGAAGGCCGACATCCTGGCCGGGGTCACGATGGGAATTGTCCGCCGTCGATTGACCGCCCTCGGTGTCCCCCAGCGCGAGGCGGTCGTAGCGGCGGACGGGCTCCACGAGTTTACCGGAGCCGTCGCGATGAATTCATGGACGCCCGCCATCGCCATCTCATCCATCGGCACCGTCACCCTGCCGCGATCCGACGAACTCACCGCGCTGCTGCATCGTGCCTATCGGACCGAACCGGCACTCGACCTCTGAACGTCCTTGTTCCTGCATGCGATCTGGAACTATCGCGCTCGACCACGAGGGAAGGGACGGCGATGGCATAGGATGACGTTTGCACAATATCGCAATGCAAAATGAATATGCTCAGGCTCAGCATATCTAGACAAGCGTATCTCACACGCCTACGTTAGTCGGCACAATGCTCAGATTGAGCATAATTGAGGACGCGACCATGGCGGCCACGAGTTTCCCGATCGACCGGGTTTCGACCCTGCCTCTGCCCGATATCTACGCCCGCGTGAGCCGGCATGTTCCGGCCATCGAATGGCCGGCCCTGGCCGACGACGTCGCGGCGATCCTGGAGCTGAAGAAGACCCGCAACGCGGTGATCCTCGCCCATAATTATCAGGCGCCCGAGATCTTCCACACCGTGTCGGACATCGTCGGCGACAGCCTAGCGCTGGCCCGCGAGGCGATCAACGTGGATGCCGACGTGATCGTGCTGGCCGGCGTCCATTTCATGGCGGAGACGGCCAAGCTGCTCAATCCGGGCAAGACCGTCCTGATCCCCGACATGCGGGCCGGGTGTTCGCTCGCCGATTCGATCACCGCCGCCGACGTGCGGGGCTTGCGCGAGAAGTATCCCGGCGTGCCGATCGTGACCTACGTCAACACCTCCGCCGCCGTGAAGGCGGAATCGGACGTGTGCTGCACCTCCGGCAACGCGGTGGACGTGGTGCGCTCGCTCAATGCGCCGCGCGTCCTGATGATTCCCGACGAGTTCCTGGCGCAGAACGTCCAGGTTCTGGTGCCCGAGGTCGAGATCCTCACCTGGGCCGGCCATTGCGAGGTCCACGAGCAGTTCACCCCCGCCGATATCGACGAGGTGCGGGAGAGCTATCCCGGCGTCACCGTCATCGCCCATCCCGAATGCCCGCCCGACGTGGTGGCGGCATCGGACTTCTCGGGTTCGACCGCGATGATGATGAACTTCGTCACCGAGAAGCGGCCGCGTCAGGTGGTGCTCGTGACCGAGTGCTCCATGGGCGACAACATCGCCGCCGCCAACCCGGACATCGAGTTCATCAAGCCCTGCAACCTGTGCCCGCACATGAAGCGGATGTCGCTGCGGAACATCCGCCATGCCCTGGAGACCCTCACCCACGAGGTGACGGTGGAGCCGGAACTCGCCGAGCGCGCCCGCGCGGCGGTGGAGCGCATGCTCGCGGTGCGTCCGCGATGAACGCCCACTCCCCGTTCTCCTTCACCCTCCCCGGCTCGGACCGTGTGATCGTAGTCGGCGCCGGCGTCGCCGGTCTCGCCACGGCTTTGCGGCTCAGCCCCCGCCCGGTCACCCTCGTCACCGCTTCTCCCTTGGGAAGCGGCACGGCGACGGGCTGGGCGCAGGGCGGCATTGCCGCCGCCATGGCCGAGGACGATGCCGCCGCATTGCACGCGGCGGACACGGAAGCCGCCGGCGCCGGCCTCACCGACCCGGCCGTCGCTCTGCGGGTGGCGCAAGCCGGCCCCGGCCTGATCGACTGGCTCGTCGGCCTCGGCGCGCCCTTCGACCGGGATGCCGCCGGTGCCCTGGCGCTCGGCCTCGAAGCGGCGCATTCGCGCCGCCGCATCGTCCGGGCGGGCGGTGATTCCACCGGGCGGATGGTGCTCGACACGCTGCTGAAGGCCGTCGCGCTGACGCCCTCCATCGAGATCCTGGTCGCCAATGTCCGCGGCCTGCTGCAGGACGAGAGCGGCGCCGTCGCCGGCCTGATCTGCGAGCGCGACGGTGCCTCGGTGCGGCTCGAAGCGCGGTCGGTGGTGCTCGCCACCGGCGGGCTCGGCTCCCTCTACGCTTCGACCACCAACCCGCGCGGCGCCACCGGCCGAGGGCTGGCGCTGGCGGCGCGCGCCGGGGCGACCTTGCGCGACATGGAGTTCGTGCAGTTCCACCCCACCGCCATCTCGGTGGGACTGGACCCGATGCCGCTCGCCACCGAAGCCCTGCGCGGCGAGGGCGCGCGGTTGATCGATGCGAATAGCGAGCCGGTCATGGCGGGCATCGCCGGGGGCGATCTCGCTCCCCGCGACGTGGTCGCCCGGGCGATCTTCCAGGCCAGGCGGCGCGGCACCGAGGTGTTTCTCGATTGCCGTGGTGCCCTCGGCGCCCGCATGGCGACACGGTTCCCCACCGTGGCCGGCCTCTGCGCCGCCTCCGGCATCGATCCGCAGCGCCAGCCGATCCCCGTGCGCCCGGCCGCGCATTACCATATGGGCGGCATCAAGGTGGACGGGTCCGGCGCCAGCACCGTGCCCGGCCTGTTCGCCTGCGGCGAGGTCGCTTCCACCGGACTGCACGGCGCGAACCGCCTCGCCAGCAATTCCCTCCTCGAAGCGATGGCCTTCGCCCCCTGGATCGCCGAGGCCGTTGCGTCCATCCCCGCCCCGGGTCCGGCTTCGATCGCCGAGCCGTGCCGGCGTGACGACGCCGATCAGGACGCGATCCGCCGGATCATGGAAGCCGATGTCGGGGTGGTGCGCGACGCCGAAGGCCTGACCGAGGCTGTGCGCCATCTGGCGCCGGCGGCGAGGCAGGGCTCCGACTCGGCCCTCACCGGGTTGATGGTCGCGACCTCCGCCCTGTCCCGCCTGGAGAGCCGAGGCGCCCATTGGCGCAGCGACCACCCGGATCAGGCACCCGCCCGGCACAGCGAAGTGACGCTCGCCGAGGTCTGGCGGATGGCGGAGACCGTCTCGGCCGATGCGGTCGCTTCGGTTTAGATCGGACGACCGGAATCGTCTTGGGATGATCCCACCCATCGACCTTATCCTGAAGTGCCCGCGCGAGCGGGCCTTGAAGGAGAGTTCCAGCTACCCCATGCGAGATGGAGGCCTCCTTCGAGGGCTCCGCTTCGCTCCGCCACCTCAGGACGAGGTCAGTGGGCGGACCGTCGGCCCCCTTCCAGCGACCCTCTTACGAGCGAACCCATGAGCGATGCCCGTCTCGTCCCCCTCCCCCGTCTCCTCGTGGAGCCGATCGTCCGCGCGGCGTTGCTCGAAGATCTCGGCCGCGCCGGCGACATCACCACCGACGCGATCGTGCCCGTCGATGCCCGCCTCTCCGGCGTCATCGCCGCCCGGCAGGACGGGGTGATCTCCGGCGTCGATGCGGCCATCATCGCCTTCGCGCTGATCGACCCGGCCGTGACGGTCATCGTCGAACGCGGCGACGGCGCGCGGGTCTCCCCCGGTGATGTGGTGATCCGGCTCGATGGGCCGGCGCGCGCCATCCTCACCGCCGAGCGCGTGGCGCTGAACCTCCTGTGCCGCATGTCCGGCGTGGCCACCGCCACGGCAGGGCTCGTGGAGGCCGCGCGGCCGCACGGCAAGGCGCGGATCGTCTGCACCCGCAAGACCACGCCGGGCCTGCGGTCCCTGGAGAAACACGCGGTCCGTGCCGGGGGCGGCTCCAATCACCGCTACGGCCTCGACGATGCCGTGCTCATCAAGGACAACCACGTCGCCGTGGCCGGCGGGATCGTCCCGGCCATCGAGCGGGCGAGGGCCTATTCCGGGCATCTCGTGAAGATCGAGATCGAGGTCGACACGCTGGAGCAGCTGGCCGAGGCCCTGTCGGTCCGCGCCGATGCGGTGCTCCTCGACAACATGTCACCGGACCAGCTGCGCGAGGCCGTGGGGATGATCGGCGGGCGCGCCATCGCGGAGGCCTCGGGCCGCATCAACTGTGAGACCGTGGGGGCCATCGCCGCCTCCGGCGTCGACCTGATCTCCAGCGGCTGGATCACGCATAGCGCACCGATCATCGACCTCGGCCTCGACGCGGTCTGATCTGGCGTATTCGGACGTCCGACGCGGGTCCGGTTCCGCCGCGTCGGATATTGTTCCCGGCTGACAGGCCCCCCAGATAATAATCCCTGCGAATACGGCTAAGCCGCCACACTGTGGCCACGGAGTCACGACCCCGCCACAACCATCGCTTCATCGCGAATTCAGCTTGGCTTTGGGGCGGCAGCGTTTACGTCTTGGCGATCGGAAAACGGTATCCTGCGTTGCGTTACCGACCGTGTTTCCCCAACGTTTCGCCTGCCTTCGAGAGGCTTTGATGCGCCGTATCGCCCCCGCCCTGTCCGGGCTCGTTTGCATGGTTGGTGTCTGGGCCTCGCCCGCCGCCGCCTATGAAATCGACCCGCTTACCCGCCAGCCCCTGGACAACGCGCTGGTGCTGCGCGTGCGTCCGCAGGCGGAGCCCGCTCCCGCCGCCGTGGTGGCGGTGCCCACCGCCAACGCCTCGCTCAACCCGGCCGACCCGATGGCCTCGGCCGTGCCGCAGATGTCGGCGATCCAGCGCGAGCAGGTCGCCTTCGGCGGCAATTACGCTCCCGGCACCATCGTGGTCTCCACGGCCGAGCGCCGGCTTTATTACGTGCTCGGCGGCGGTCAGGCACTGCGCTACGGCGTCGGCGTCGGTCGTCCCGGCTTCACCTGGGGCGGCACCCAGACCATCACGATGAAGCGGGAATGGCCCGATTGGCGTCCCCCGGCCGAGATGCTGCGCCGTCGTCCCGACCTGCCGCGCTTCATGAAGGGCGGCATCGAGAACCCGCTCGGCGCCCGCGCCATGTATCTCGGCGGCTCGATCTACCGCATCCACGGCTCCAACGAGCCGGAGACGATCGGCACCGCCGTCTCGTCTGGCTGCATCCGCATGACCAACGACGACGTGGCCGATCTCTACACCCGCGCCAAGGTCGGCGCGAAGGTCATCGTTCAGCGCTGATCGTCTTCGACACGCTTCGAACTGAAAAAGGCCGGCGGAAACGCCGGCCTTTTTCATGTTCCTCGGTAGAATGCGTTCCGGCCTGGCTATTTCGACACCGACAGGAACCGCGACAGCAGCCAGAGCGGCACCACCACCACGGCACCGGCTAGTATCCAGCGGCCGAAATCATGGAAGGTCTCGAATCCAAGATCGATGAGCGCGCGGCCCGCATCGTAGATGTGCCAGAACAGCAGGCCGGGCGTGACACCCAGCATCGCCATGATGGCGCCGACGAGGATGGACAGGAACAGCAGCTTCACCAGCACGGCCATGGGCGAGCCGCCGAGGAAGCGGCGCAGGGCCGAACGCGGTTCTCCATCGGAATAGCCACTGCCGACCGGGGGACGGCCCTGGTACGGTCCCTGTCGGCGGGGGTCGTTGTCGACGATCATGCTGTCATCCTCTGGCCGTGGTCCGACGGCCGAACTCTCTCGGACATATGGGGCCTCATCGGCTTCTCTGAAGCCGGCGAACCCGGCGGAAGCGTGACCGATGCGACACACCCGAACGAAACCGTCTGTCCATTGGGGCGTTAGGCCGTCTCGTGCCGGCAAGGCGACTGGCATCGGTGCGGGCTTCGCCCACATTCGACCCTCCCGCCCGAACGCTGCTTCGGCCCCACACTGGATGAGACGAACCGTTCCATGATCGACCACGCCCTCTTCGACCCGGCGACGATCGATCCGGAGACCCATCGCCTGAACGCCGAGATCATCGCGGCCCATGCGGCCCAGGCCGATCCCTGGTCGATTCCCCTTTCCGAAGTGCGCGCGCGCCGCCGGCAGGGAACCCAGGCCTCTCCGGCGATGCCGCGCAGCGCGCGCGCCGAGACGGTGATCATCGACGGCCCGGGTGGTCCGCTCTCTCTGAGGGTCATCCGCCCGGACGCGAAGAAGTGGCAGAAGCTCCGCGGAGCCTACCTCCACATCCACCGGGGTGGCTGGGTCTGGGGCGCCGCCGACGAGCAGGATCCATGGTTGGAGCGGATCGCCGATACCTGCGGCTTCGTCTGCCTGTCGGTGGAATACCGCCTTGCCCCGGAACATCCCTATCCGGCGGCTTTGGAGGATTGCGAGGCGGCGGCCCTGTGGCTCGCAGGCCCCGGCAAGGCCGAGTTCGGCATCTCGGCGCTCACCATCGGCGGTGAATCGGCCGGCGCGCATCTGGCGGTCATGACCCTGCTGCGCCTGCGCGACCGGCACAACCTGCCCCGCGCCTTCCGCGGCGCCAACCTCAATGCCGGCTTCTTCGATCTCGGTTTGACCCCCAGCGTCCGCAACTGGGGCGACACCCGCCTCGTGGTGAACACCAAGGACCTCACCACCTTCGCCAACGATTATGTCCGCGACGGCATCGACCGGCGCCGGCCCGACGTGTCGCCGCTCTATGCCGATCTGAAGGGCCTGCCGCCCGCCCTGTTCTCGGTGGGCACGCACGATCCGCTGCTCGACGACACGCTCTACATGTCGTCCCGCTGGGCGGCAGCGGGCAATGGCGGCCATACCGCGATCTATCCCGGCGGCTGCCACATCTTCGTGCGCTATCCCGGTGCGATGACCGGGCGCGCCCTCGAACTGATCGACCGGTTCCTGATGGCTTTGGCTTGACGATCCTTGCCTGAGGGCCGGCTTCCCGCGCCGTTCGAGGCCTGGTTCGCCTCGCGCGGCTGGGCGCCCCGTCCGCATCAGCTCGAGCTGCTTCGGATTGTCGGCGACGGGCGCTCGGCCCTGCTGGTGGCGCCGACAGGGGCCGGCAAGACGCTGGCTGGCTTCCTGCCGAGCCTCGTCGCCCTGTCCGAGCGCGCGCCATCGCGAAAAGCGCGGGGGCTCCACACCCTCTACATCTCGCCGTTGAAAGCCCTTGCGGTGGACATCGCCCGGAATCTCGAAGCGCCCATCGCCGAGATGGGCCTGCCGATCCGGGTCGAGACCCGCACCGGCGACACGCCCTCACACAAGCGCACGCGCCAGATCGAGCGCCCGCCCGACATCCTGCTGACGACGCCTGAGCAGCTCGCTTTGCTCATCGCCCATCGCGAGGCGGCCGAGCTCTTCGCCACCCTCTCCTGCGTGGTGCTCGACGAGTTGCACGCCCTCGTCACCTCGAAGCGGGGCGACCTGCTGTCGCTCGGATTGGCGCGGCTCCACCGCCTCAGCCCGAACCTCACCGCCATCGGGCTGTCCGCCACCGTGCGCGAGCCGGACGATCTGAGGCGGTATCTGGTGCCGCAGGGCTCGATGACCCTCCCCCCTCTGCGGGGGAGGGTGCCTGCGGAGCAGGCGGGAGAGGGGTCGACCTCTCCGGAACCGGCGCTCCCCTCTCCCGACCCGCTTCGCGGGCCACCCTCCCCCGCAGAGGGGGGAGGGTTAGGTGATGCCATGGCCGACCTCGTCGTCGTGAAAGGCGGGGCAGCACCCGACCTCCACCTGCTCGATACCGGCCTGACCCTGCCGCTGGCCGGCCACACCGCCAGTCAGGCGATGCCGGCGATCTACGAACTGATCGAGGCGCACCGGACGGTGCTGGTCTTCGTCAACACCCGGCTCCAGGCCGAGTACACCTTCCAGGAACTCTGGCGCATCAACGAGGCGTCGCTGCCGATCGCGCTCCATCACGGCTCCCTCGATGCCAGCCAGCGGCGGCGGGTGGAGGCGGCCATGGCGGCGGGGCAATTGCGGGCCATCGTCTGCACCGCGACCCTCGATCTCGGCATCGATTGGGGTGATGTCGACCTCGTGGTGAATATCGGCGCACCGAAAGGCGCGAGCCGGATCATGCAACGGATCGGGCGCGCCAACCACCGGATGGACGAGCCGTCGAAGGCTTATCTCGTCCCCGGCAACCGCTTCGAGATCCTCGAATGCCAGGCCGCCCTCGATGCGGTGGAGGAAGCCGCACAGGACACGCCGGATGCCCGACTCGGCGCGCCGGACGTTCTCGCCCAGCATGTCCTCGGCATGGCCTGCGCCGATGCGTTCGATCCGCTGCAACTCTACGAGGAGATCGTCTCGGCCGCGCCCTTCGCGACGTTGTCCTGGGAGGATTTCGAGGCCGTCGTCGATTACGTGGCGACGGGGGGCTACGCGCTGCGTGCCTATGAGCGGTTCGCCAAGATCCTGCGCGGGCCGGACGGGCTGTGGCGGGTGCGCGATGCGCGGATCGCCCAGCAATACCGCATGAATGTCGGCACCATCGTCGAATCCGCCAAGGTGAAGGTGCGCCTCGCGCGCGGCGTCCGAGGTAAACCGGGCGCCATCCTGCCCAAGGGCGGGCGCGTTCTCGGCGAGATCGAAGAGGATTTCGCCGATACCCTGACGCCGGGCGACACCTTCCTCTTCGCCGGGGAAGTGCTGCGCTTCGAGGGCCTGTCCGAGGACGAGGCCCTGGCGAGCAAGGCCGGGCCGGGCACCGACCCGGCGATCCCGTCCTATGCGGGAGCGAAGTTTCCTCTCTCGACCTTCCTCGCCGCTCGCGTGCGCGCCCTCATCGCCGATCCGTTCGAATGGGACCGGCTGCCGAAACAGGTGGCGGACTACCTCGTCCAGCAGCGCAGCCGCTCGATCCTGCCGGGGCCCGACGGCCTCCTCGTGGAGACGTTCCCCCGGGCGAAGCGCCATTACCTCACCGCTTTCCCTTTCGAGGGACGACTGGCTCACCAGACCCTCGGCATGCTGCTCACCCGCCGCCTGGAGCGGGCGGGCCTGCGTCCCCTCGGCTTTGCCGCCAACGATTACGGCATCGCCATCTGGATGACCCGCGACGTGAGCGAGGCCATCGCCCGCGAGCCCGGCTTCCTCGGCGCCCTGTTCGCCGAGGACATGCTCGGTGACGATCTCGAAGCCTGGCTCGACGAATCCTCGATGATGAAGCGCACGTTTCGCCAATGCGCCGTGATCGCCGGGCTGATCGAGCGGCGCTATCCGGGCCAGAAGAAGACCGGGCGGCAGGTCACCATGTCCACCGATCTCGTCTACGACGTGCTGCGCAAGCACCAGCCCGACCACCTGCTCCTGCGCGCCGCGCGGCAGGATGCGGCAACCGGACTCCTCGACGTGGCCCGCCTCGGCATGATGTTGAGGCGCATCCAGGGGCGAATCACCCACAAGGCGCTGGACCGCGTCTCGCCGCTCTCCGTGTCCGTCATGCTCGAAATCGGGCGCGAGAAGGTCTACGGCGAAGGCGCGGACGAGATCCTGGCGGAGGCCGAGGCGCAGCTTCTCGAAGAAGCGCTCGGGTGACGATTCGGTGACGCGCCCCTTCCCCGGATTAGAGGATGCGATCTTGGCGCTCGGCCAGAAACTCGAACGGACCATCAAGACCCCCGGCCTGACGCTGGCCGGCGAAGCGCTCACCCTCGACCTCTGCGGCGGGTTGTGGCTCGCCGCGCACCGGACCCTGATCGTCTCCGACCTGCATCTGGAGAAGGGCTCGGCCTATGCCGCGCGCTCGGGCCAGTTCCTGCCGCCCTACGATACCCGCGAGACCCTGGCCTGCCTGCACGAGGCGGTGGCCCGCTTCGACCCGGCCTGCGTCGTGGCTTTGGGCGATTCCTTCCACGATGCGCGCGGCCCCGAGCGGATGGAGCCCGGTGACCGGGCCATGATCGCCGCCCTCCAGGAAGGCCGGGACTGGGTCTGGATCGCCGGCAACCACGACCATGCCGTCTCCGAGGGCGTCGGCGGGCGCTATGCCGAGACGATGGCGCTCGGTGGACTGACCCTGCGGCACGAGCCGCTGGCGGATGCGCCGGAGGGCGAGATCGCCGGGCATCTGCATCCCTGCGGCAAGGTCGCCATGCGCGGCCGCGCGGTTCGGCGCCGCTGCTTCGTCACCGACGGGAAGCGCCTGGTGATGCCGGCTTTCGGTGCCTATGCGGGCGGCCTCAACGTGCGCAACCCGGCCTTCGATCCGCTGTTTCCGGCTGGTTTCACCGCGCATCTCCTGGGAGACGGCCGGGTCTTCGCCATCGGCAAAGCGATGCTGGCCCGGGACTGAGCGCCACCCGGCCGCGTGCCGTCTCTTCAGGCCTTGATGTCGGCGAAGGCTCCGACGACTTTCTCCCGGCCTTGCTTCACCAGTTCCTCGATCTTTTCCTTGATCGCCTGGTTGATCTTTTCGAGCTCCTTCTGCGGCATCCCGGCCAACGCTTCCTCCGTGAGGCCCATCTTCTTGAGGATCTCTTCGCGGATTTTCTCGGCGGGCGTCATCTTGGCATATTTCAGGAAGTCGTCCTTCGCCGACGCTTCCGTCGATCCTGACGGTGTCGTGCGGACGGGGTAGCTCGCTCCCGGGGCGGATATTCCGTTAAGACCGATGGACATGGCGGCACGACTTTCCCAGCGATACACGCCTGCATTGCAAAAACGCCGCCGCCGGTAGTGGCGTGAAATCCTGTTTCATGTCAGATACTTAGAGAAACCCCATCGCCGCTGGGGCGTCCCGCGCGGCAAATCCTGCCCGGCCATCGCTGCCGAGCGACGATGGCGGCATGGGGGCACTCTCCGATTTAAGGGCATCGTCGATCGGGTTCATGGGTCGACGACCCGGTGAGTATGGACCATCCCAACCAATCGCCTCATCCTGAGGCGCCGCAGCGCAGCGGAGGCCTCGAAGGATGAGGTCGCGTTTCGGTCAGGTGAGGAGGCGGCCGAGGGCGAACGAGACGATCAGGCCCGCATGCAGGGAGGCCAATCCGCAACCGATCGGAGGCCACCACGCGGTCGTCTTGGACTCCATCGCTACCCCCGGCCCGGAATGGTGGTCGCCCCATACCCTCCTGGCAGGGAGGTCTGTCTCTACCGAGGGTGATCGAATCTCCGATACAGTGGCTTCGAATGCGAATCGCAGCGGAGCCAGGGCACGGTCATGCTTCAAGCGCTCATCGTCGGGGCCGGCCCGGTCGGCCTCACCCTCGCTGCCGAACTCGCCCGATACGGCATCGGCATCCGCCTGATCGACAAGAGCCCGCAGCCGACGCAGACCTCGAAGGCGCTCGTGGTCTGGCCGCGCAGCCTTGAACTCATGGACCGGATGGGCTGCAGGCAAGCCTTCCTCGATGCCGGTCTGCGCGTCCATGGAGCGGCCCTGCGCAGCGCCGGCAGCATCCTCGGCCATATCCGGTTCGACGCCGTCGCCAGCACCTACAACTTCGCCCTCATGATCCCGCAGCGGGAGACCGAGCGCCTGCTGATCGAGCATCTCGCCACGTTCGGCGTCGCGGTGGAGCGCGAGGTGGAACTCGTGAGCTTCGTGACGGGTGACGAGCATGTCGAGGCGACGCTGCGCCACGCGGACGGTGCTGAGGAGACCATTTCGGCATCCTGGCTCATCGGCTGCGACGGCGCGCACAGCACCGTGCGGCACGGGCTCGATCTCGCCTTCGCGGGCGAGGCGCAGGGGGACGACTGGCTCCTCGCCGATATCCGCGTGGAGGGCGACGACGCACCGCCCGGCGATGAGATCGCGACCTATCTCCACCGGGATGGGCCGCTCGTGGTCTTCCCGATCCCCGGCGGCCGCGCGCGGGTCATCGCGCAGGTCGGCAAGACCGATCCGGCGCATCCGCGCCCGGACCCGACCCTCGGCGACGTACAGGCCCTGGTGGACCAGCGCGCGGGCGGCTTTCGTGTCGTCGATCCGGTCTGGCTCACGCATTTCCGCATCAACGAGCGCAAGGTCTCGCGATACTCGCAGGGGCGCGCGATCCTGGCCGGCGACGCGGCGCATATCCATAGCCCCGCCGGTGGCCAGGGCATGAATACCGGCATGCACGACGCCATCAACCTCGCCTGGAAGCTGGCGATGGTGGAGCGGGGGCAAGCCGCGCGCTCGCTGCTCGACAGTTACAGCCCCGAGCGCAGCGCCGTCGGCGACATGGTGCTGCGCAATGCCGCCCGGCTCACCGACATGGCGACCCTGTCGAACCTCGTGGCGCAGGGATTCCGCAACCTCGCGCTCCGGTTCATGCTCGGCTTCCACGCCGTGCAGGACAAGATGGCGGCGACGATGAGCGAGGTGGAGATCGCCTATACCGACAGCCCGCTCTCTCACGGCCCCGAGGCGGGAAAGCGCTGGGCCCCGGAGCACGATGACGGATTGCCCGCCGGCTCCGGCCCGGTGCCGCTCTTCGTTCTCTACGCGGCGGATGCGGCACGGGGAGCGAGCTTCGCGGAGCGGTATCCCGCCCTGCTCGAACCGACGCCGCGACGCCCGCCCGAAGGCGACCGGCTGATCCTCGTTCGGCCCGACGGCTATGTGGGCTTTTCCGGGACGGCCGACACCTGGGACGAGGCGGAGCGCTACCTCTCGCGGCTCGGCCCCGACCGGCCCTGAAAGCTCATGCCGCGATCAGTAGCGCGCAGCCGGCGACGACCGACAGGACGAGCCGCAGACGTCCGAGCCAGGTCGGCACGAGGCCACGCCGGACGAGGTCGAGATCGACGAAGCCCCAGCCGAGGACGAGCAGGCCGAGCACGCGCAGGTCCCACGGCATGGGGAAGGCCAGGGCCGCCCAGGCGATGAGGGAGGGCAGGATGGCGATGACGTAGTCGCGCCCGCCCGCTCCGCCCGACGCGGCCGCGCCCCAGCGAATGCCGCCGAGGAACGATGCGATCACCGCGCCATAGGTCGAGAGGATGGTGCGTGGGGCCAGCCCGACATTGCCGAGGCCACCATCGCTGCCGCTGAGGGAAAGAGACTGCGAACCCCAGAAAGGGAATGAGGCCGGCGACGCCGAGAACGAGGGCTGATGTCGGTATGGGCGTCACACGCGCCATCGAATCTCCGGCTCCATTGGTCCGTGATCCCGCGATCGTCCGCGATCCGCGGCCAGGATCTCATCTGCCGTGACTATACACGGTTCTCGCCGCGCGAAACGCCCCGCCGATCCAGAGCCGCCGACGGATCGAGTCGCGTCCGGGTTCAGGTAACGCTCTGAACAAGAACGTCGATTCGACTTCGCTCCGCCCGCGTCGACGCTACGCGCGTCGCTATCACGCGCAGTCCATGTCCGCATGCGACCGGTGTGTCAGGCACCCGTGGTACGGCGCGGCGTGGTCGGAGCCGGTGTGGCGGGGGGCGGTGCACCGATCAGGCTCATCGACCCATCCACGCCGGCGCCGGTGGGCGCGGGAGGCTCGTTGACTGCCGCCACCGATGCCTTCGGTTTGAAGGCGGTGCTGAGCTTCTGCGCCACCACCAGATCCTTCGGCGCCAGCTTGGCGGCGACATCGTCGCGCTTCCGGCCCGCATCGTCGTCGCCCTGGGCCGCAGCGGCGGAGAACCAGAGGTAGGATTGGACCAGATCCTGTTGCAACCCAAGGCCCCGCGCGTAGAGGACGGCGAGGTTGTACTGGCTGTCGCGCATGCCGTACTCGGCGCCGCGCCGGAACCATTGCGAAGCCGTGGTGTAATCCGGCTTGCCGTTCGCCGACGGATTCTCGGCGTAGACCACGGCAAGGTTATGCATCGAGCGGGCATGGCCCTGTTCCGCCGCGCGGGCGTACCAGAGCTTGGCCTGGGCGAGGTCGCGCACCACGCCCGAGCCCTTCTCGTAGAGGCCGCCGAGCTTGTACTGCGCCGGGGCGTAGCCGACTTCGGCCAGGGCCTCGAACAGCTTTGCCGCCACCGCGAAATCGCGGGGCATGCCCCGGCCTTCGAGGGCGCGGGCGGCGAGATCGTAGACGGAGGCTCCATCGCCTTCGAGGGCGGCCTTGCGAAGCTGCGCGAGCCCCGTCGGCACCGCCCCGAGATCGCCCGCCAGATTACCGAGGGCGGCGACCTTCGGCACCGGACGCTGAGCCGGCTGGCTCGAGGATTCGGTCAGGGTCGGGACGGCCTTGGACGAGGCCGGCTCGGAGATCGACTGTGTGGTTTCCGGGTCCGGCCGCGCAGGCGTATCCGCGGCGACCCTGGCCGTCTCGGTGGGAGATGCGTCAGCCTTCGATGCGTCAGCCTTCGATGCGTCAGCCTTGGCCGTGTCGGCATTGGCCGAATCGGTTTTGGCCGCGCTGTCCGAGGGCTGGCCTGGGGCGGCCTGCGCTTCGGCGATTTGAGCCGCCGACACATCCGTCGCGGTGCGCCGTGAGTTGATGGCCTGCAATGCACCGAGCGCGAGGACGATGGCGGCGAGGCCGAGGAGGAGCGGCTTGCGACGCTTGTCGAATTCGGCGCGAAGACGCGCAACGCGCCCGGGGGTGGAGGCTTCCAGGGCGTCGTCGGAGGCACCGCGGCGCTGCATCTCGGGCGAGCGGGCCGCGATCGCGGCCTCGTTCTGCGCGGCCTGCGCCGCACGCCGCGCGGCGGCGATGAAGCTCGTCTTGATGTCGCTCTCGGTCGGCTTGATCGCGTCCGAACCGCTCTCCGCGGACCGGTCGGGGCTGGGACGGCGGGCGCCGGGCTCCAGCGGCTCGTCCGTGACGCGACCGAGCTCGAAGGATTGCGCCGTCGGGCTCACCCGCAAGGGCTCGGCCCGCCGGATCATGGCGCCCGCCTGCATCGGGGCCCGCTCGTCCACGCGGCCGGTGGCGATTCCGAGCCGTTCGGCGAGGTCGTGAGACGAGGTGGAGCGGCTGGCGGCGAGCGGGCCGGCCTCGGCCAGGACGCCCAGCTGGCCGACAAGCCTGTCCAGGGTGGAATGGACGCCGTCGAGCGTCGCCTGCATCCGCTGCTCGGAAGCCGTCTGCTGGGCGCGCAGATCTGCCAGGCTGGCCCGGAGCATTCCGAGTTCGCCCGTCTCACCGGTGGTTCCGATGCTCTCGGCGACGGCGTTGCGTGCGGCGCGCTCTACGGCGGCCTCGATCGGAACCTCTTCGCGCAAAGCCGAGACCTGGCCGAGCAGGTCGGACATCGTCCGTTCCAGGCCGGCGATCGCGGGGTCCGCGTCGCGCGTGTCGATGCGGCTGGCCAGCGCCAGAACCTGCTTCTCCAGCACGTCGAGACCTTCGGCGCGGGGTCCGGCGGGGCCTCCCACCCGGTCGAGCTTGTCGGCGAGGTCGTGCAGCATGCCGTGGATCGAGGCGAGGTCGCCGCCGGGAATCACCGGCCGGCGCAGGGTCTCGCCGAGATCCTCGAGGCGGCCGATCAGGTCGCCGACCGGATTGACGCTGACCCGCTCGACCTTGTCGGCGAGGGCGTCGATCCGCACGATGATCTCGTCCGAATGGCTGCCGCCGCCGACGGAGCCGCCTTCGCGCAGCGCGTCGAGCTTGGCGCCCATCGCCTGGATTTGTTCCTCGATCCCACCCGAAGGCGGGGTCCGGAGGCCGAGGCGGATCTCTTCGAGCAACGGCCGCAGCTCGGCCATGTTGGCTCCGTCACCGCCGACGCCGCCCTGCAATTCTGTGATCTGGGCGCTGATCGCCTGGAGCCCCTGGGCGAGGCTCTGGATCCGCTCCGGCCCGGCGAGCGAGCCGATCAGGCGGCGGATTTCGTCCAGTTCGCGGAACAGGTTGCCGAGTTCGTCACGGTCGGCGAAGCCCGGCGCGCTGCTGCTGAGCGCCCCGTCCACCTTCGCCGCGAGGCGCTCGACGTCGCTGGCGACGCGGGCATGGACGTTCTCCGCCACATCGTCGGCGAGACGGGCGACCTGAACGCGGATCAGTTCGATGGGGGCCGCGATGGCGGCGAGGTCGGAGGGCTCCTGCGCGCGCTGGACCCCGGTGACGAGGGAGTGCATCGCCTGTTCGAGGGCACCGACGTCGCGGCCCGTGGCGAGGCCGGTGATCGATTCGCGAAGACGGCTCGTCTCGGCCTGCAATTCGGAGAGCGCCGGCGACGGCGCCCGTGTCGCCGAGGCGGCAGGCTTCTGCTCGGCAGTGGCAGAGTCGGAATCGAGTTCGCGCTGACGCTGGCGGATTTCCGCCACCGCGTCGCGCAGCTCCACCTCGACAGGGCGGCCGCGCCGGCCGATGGGGCGCGGCGAGGCCAGTTGCTCGCCGAGTTCGACCATGCGGCGCTCGATCTGCGCCAGACGCTCGGCCATCTGTGCCGCCGGGGACAGGCCGGCATCCAGCACCGTGCTGATCCTGGCTTCGATCTCCTCGATCGTCCGCGTCGCCGTCTCCTGCGAGATCTGGTGATCCTGGGCGATCTTGTGATCGATCTGGTCGAGACGGCGCATCATCTCGGCGATGGAGGTGGTGAAGGGCGCGATCGGGTCCGGTGCAGGAGCCGAGACGACGTGGGCCGAGACGACTTCAGCGCCGTCGGTGACGACGGCCTCCGCGGCGTCGACGGGTGCGGGATCGGCCTTGGCGGATGCGAGATTGGCCTCGACGGGTGACGGCGCGCTGCTCGAAACGTCGACGAGCGGGCGGATCTGATGCTGCATCGACGAAGTCAAGCGGCGGCGGCGTGCCTTGGGCTTCTGGTCCGGCGTGACGATCGACGCGATCCAGGTCTCGACCGGCACCCCTGCGCGACGCGCCACATCGCGGGCGGCATCGAGGATTTCCGGGTCGAACTCTTCCAGGTTGAGCGTCGCGTTGCGTTTCATCGTCAAACCCGGGGCAGCGAGGTCCGTGACCCAATCCGGTTTGTCAGTGTGCAACGCAGAAGTGTCGCAGCGGCAGCGAAACGGATCGATTGCCGCTGACATTTCGCACTCTTGGTAAACAGGCGGTTAAGCCCTGTGCCAAACTGGCCTTATGTTATCGTCGACGCCTTGCGGAGAGTGCCCCTTTTCCTCAGCATGGCGATAGTTTATATATGAACTATCAAGCGTGCCGGGGCTGAGAGGCCGAATCGGGCATGCGATCAAGCGGGTGGAGGACGGACGAGATGCCGAGTTATCGTGCACCGGTCGAGAACGTGCAGTTTCTCCTCAACGACGTCTTCGCCTTCCATGGACGCAACAACCTGCGCGGTTTCGCGGATGCGTCGCCCGACCTGATCCAGGCGGTTCTGGTCGAGGGCGCCAAGCTGGCCGAGGGCGTGCTCACCCCCCTCAATGCCGTGGGCGACAGGCAGGGCTGTACCCGCCAGGCGGATGGCAGCGTCACCACGCCGGACGGGTTCAAGGCCGGCTACGACGCCTATGCCGAGGGCGGCTGGATGGGCATCTCCGTGCCGGAGGAATATGGCGGCCAGGGCCTGCCGCACACGATCAACACCGCGATCTCCGAATTCACCTCTTCGGCCAATCTGGCATTGGCCATGTATCCGGGCCTGACGCAGGGCGCGATGGCGGCCCTCCTCGTCCACGGCTCGGAGGAGCAGAAGGCGACTTATCTGCCCAAGATGGTGGAAGGCGCCTGGACCGGTACGATGAACCTCACCGAGCCCCATTGCGGCACGGATCTCGGGCTCCTCAAGACCAAGGCGCTGCCGAACGGCGACGGTTCCTACAGCCTCACGGGCACCAAGATCTTCATCTCGGCCGGCGAGCACGACCTGTCCGAGAACATCGTCCATCTCGTCATCGCCCGGATCGAGGGTGCTCCGGCCGGCACCAAGGGTATCTCGCTGTTCGTGGTGCCGAAGTTCCTCGTCAACGAGGATGGATCGGTGGGCGAGCGGAACGGCGTCTCCTGTGGCTCCCTCGAGCACAAGATGGGCATCCACGGCAATTCCACCTGCGTCATGAACTATGACGGCGCGAAGGGCTGGCTCGTCGGCCAGGAGAACCGCGGCCTCGCCGCGATGTTCGTGATGATGAACGAGGCGCGCCTCGCGGTGGGCGTCCAGGGGCTCGCCCAGTCGGAGGTCGCCTACCAGAACGCGGTGCCTTACGCGAAGGACCGGCTCCAGGGCCGCGCCCTCACCGGCGCCAAGGCCCCGGACAAGGTGGCCGACCCGATCATCGTCCATCCCGACGTGCGCCGGACCCTGATGGGAATTCGCGCCTTCAACGAGGCTGCCCGCGCGCTGGTGCTGTGGACCGCGCTTCAGGCCGATATCGGCCATCGCTCCGACGATGCGGCCGAGCGCCAGAAGGCCGAGGACCATATGGGCCTGATGACCCCGGTGGTGAAAGGCGTGCTCACGGACAAGGGCTTCGACAACGCGGTGGCGGCCCAGCAGCTCTTCGGCGGGCATGGCTACATCGAGGAATGGGGCATGTCGCAATTCGTGCGCGATGCCCGCATCGCCATGATCTACGAGGGCGCCAACGGCATCCAGGCCATGGACCTCATCGGCCGCAAGCTACCCAAGGATGGCGGCCGGGCGATGATGAGCTTCCTCGCCGAGGTCCAGACCTTCATCAAGGACCATGACGAGGAGGCCGAGATGAAGCCGTTCACCGGCCCGCTCCAGGCCGGGCTGAACGACCTCCAGGGCGCCACCATGTGGTTCATGCAGAACGCCTTCTCCAAGCCCGACAATGCCGGGGCCGGCGCCACCGACTACATGCACCTCCTCGGCCTCGTCGCCATGGGCTACATGTGGGGCCGGATCGCCAAGGCGGCGCTGGCGCGCATCGCGCAAGGCCCGTCACCGGAAATGGCCGACAAGCTCGTCATCGGCCGGTTCTACATGGAGCGGACGCTTCCCGAGACCGCCCTGCGGCTGGTGCGGATCAAGGCCGGAGCCGACACGACCATGGCGTTGAGCGCCGAGGCGTTTTAGAGCGGACGACAGACTTTCAGTTCACCACGTCATTCCGGGGCGCTTGCAGAGCGAGCCCGGAATCCAGAACCGCCGACGCGACAAACCTTGGATGTGTTCGCGGATTTGGATTCCGGGCTCCGCTTCGCGGCCCCGGAATGACGGAGAAACCGAGAGCAGACTTTGAAAGCCGTCGCTCCGCAGGAGCGGACAACAGGGAAACGCATATGCCCGAGGCCTTCATCTACGATCACGTCCGCACGCCGCGCGGCCGCGGCAAGCCGGATGGCGCGTTGCACGAGGTGACAGCCCTGCGCCTCGCCGAAACGGCCCTGCGCGCCCTCAAGGAGCGCAACGAGCTCGACACGCGGCAGGTGGACGACGTCATCCTCGGCTGCGTCGATCCCGTCGGCGAGGCCGGTGGCGACATCGCCCGCGCGGCGGCCCTGGTGGCGGATTACGGCGACCACGTGCCCGGCGTGCAGATCAACCGGTTCTGCGCCTCCGGCCTCGACGCGGTGAACTTCGCCGCGGCCCAGATCATGGCCGGCCAGCACGACCTCACCATCGGCGGCGGCGTCGAATCCATGAGCCGCGTCGGTCTGGGCGCCTCGGGCGGGGCCTGGCCGGTGGACCCGGCCATCGCGATCAAGTCGTGGTTCATGCCGCAGGGCGTCTCGGCCGATCTCATCGCCACGAAATACGGATTCAGCCGCGACGAGTGCGACGCTTACGCCGTCGAATCGCAGAAGCGCTCGGCGAAATCCTGGGCCGACGGGCTGTTCGGGAATTCCGTCGTCCCGGTGCGCGACGTCAACGGCATCACCCTGCTCGACACCGACGAGCACATGCGTCCCTCCACCGACATGCAGTCCTTGGCCGGGCTGAAGGCCTCCTTCGTCCAGATGGGCCAGATGGGCGGTTTCGACGCCGTGGCGGTCGACGCGCATCCCGATGTGGAGATGGTCAACCACGTCCATCACGCCGGCAATTCCTCGGGGATCGTCGATGGTGCCGCCGCCGTGCTGGTGGGCTCGAAGGAAGCCGGCGCGCGGGCCGGCCTCAAGCCGCGCGCCCGTATCCGCGCCTTCGCCAATATCGGTTCGGACCCGGCCCTCATGCTCACCGGACCGGTGGACGTGACGAAGAAGGTGCTGGCCCGCGCCGGCATGACCATCGCCGATATCGACCTGTTCGAGGTCAACGAGGCGTTCGCCGCCGTGGTCCTGCGCTTCTGCCAGGCCTTCGGGCTCAATCCGTCCGAGGTGAACGTCAATGGCGGCGCCATCGCCATGGGCCATCCGCTGGGCGCCACCGGCGCGATGATCCTCGGCACGGTCCTCGACGAGCTGGAGCGCACGGGCAAGGAGCGCGCCCTCGTGACCCTCTGCATCGGCGCCGGAATGGGAACCGCCACGATCATCGAGCGGGTGTAGAACCGGGCCGGGGCGGGCTTTCGCCGGTCCCGCCTCCCAAACCCTTCGAAACGCTGTTAGACGGCGCGCTCCCGCCGCCGGAACCGGCGGCGCAAAGACAACATCGGGAGACACGCCAAGATGACACGCATTCTCGCCACCATGATGCTGACCACGGCATTGATGGCGCCGCTCGCCGCCCGCGCGGACGACATGTCCGACCGGGTCACGATCGCCAAGGATCTGGTTCAGAAGACGCTGATCAAGAACCTCGAAACCGGCTTCACCGGAGCTCTCGAGAAGACCGTGCAGCCGATGGCGGAAGACAAGGCCGAGGCGGTGCGCAAGGAAGTCCGCGCCGAGTTCGAGAAGCAGCGCGAAGTCATGATCGACGGTCTCTCGAAGGCCTATGCCGAGAAGTTCAACATCGACGAGCTCAAGCACCTCAGCGGCATCTACGACGACAAGATCTACCAGAAGTTCCAGGCGATCAATTCGGACCCGGCCTCGACCGTCACCGTCATCTCGCAGGGTGCGGTCACCAAGATCCTGAACATGTTGGCGATCGCCTCGGCCGGCGACAAGCCGGCCGCTCCGATGCCGCCCATGCCCGGCGCCAAGTAGAGACCGGCGCCAAGTAGAGACCGGCGCCAAGTAGAGACCGGCGCGAAGTAAAGCGCGAAGACTGGGAGGGGCTTCGCCCCCCCTTAGGACGCGAGGTCGAGGCGCGGCTCCCGCGCCTCGAAGCCGGAAACGCTCGGGAGGGCTTCGAGTTGGGGACGGGCGAAGTAATAGCCTTGGAACAGATTCGCGCCGAGTTCGCGCATGGTCGCGAATTCCGCCTGCGTCTCGATTCCCTCGGCGATGACCTCGATGCCGAGTTGCCGGGCGATCGAGAGGATGCCCGCCGTGATGACCTGCCGCGCCCGGTCACGGTCGATGCCGCGCAGCAGGTCCATGTCGATCTTGATCAGGTCCGGCTGAAAGTTGGCGAGCAGGCTGAGCCCGGCGAAGCCGGCGCCGAAATCGTCGAGGGCGGTCAGGAAGCCCTGGCGGCGATATTCGTCGACGATGCGCTGGAGATGCGCGATGTCGCGGAATTTCTCGTTCTCGGTGAACTCGAACATGATCCGCTCGTGAGCGAAGCCGAATTGGCGCGCCGCCTCCAGGGACGAGCGGATGCAGGCCGCGGGCTCGTAGACGGCGTTCGGCATGAAGTTGATCGACAATCTGGTGTCGTCGTCGGCCTGGAACAGGCGTCCGGCGAGTTCGATGGCACGCACCCGCGCGGCCTGATCGAACCGGTACATGGTCGCTTCGGTCACCTGCCCGAGGATCGATCCGGCGGACTGGCCCTCCGGGCCCCTGATGAGCGCTTCGTAGCCCCAGATCCGGTCGACCCTGGTATCGACGATCGGTTGAAAAGCCATGGTAAAATCAAGATCGAGATCGACGCCATCACGACATCCTTGGCAGGCCTTCCTCGACGCCATCAACTCTATCCCATGTTAAGACTTTGAACTTTATCGGAAAACTATCCATCGGAAGGTTTTAGATCGCCTTAATGGATACGATTCCTTCGCCGAACCTTCGAGGGTCAGAAATGAATCTCACGAATTTCCGCTACGACGTCGATGCCGACGGGATCGCCCTCGCGACCTGGGACATGCCGGGCCGTTCGATGAACGTCTTCACCGAAGAGGTGATGAGCGACCTGCATCAGGTCATCGACGCCGTGGTGGCCGATCCCGATGTGAAGGGCTGCGTCATCACCTCCGGCAAGGACAACTTTTCCGGCGGCGCCGACCTGACCATGCTCCAGGGCCTCGGCCAGGCTTACGAGAAGCTGAAAGCCGAGAAGGGCGAGGAGGAGGCCATGCGCCACTTCTTCGAGGAATCGCGCAAGCTCACCCTGGTCTTCCGCAAGCTCGAGACCTGCGGCAAGCCCTTCGCGGCGGCGGTGAACGGCATCTGCCTCGGCGGCGCCTTCGAGCTCTCGCTCTCCTGTCACCACCGGGTGCTGTCCGACGACCCGAAGACCCGCGTCGGCCTGCCCGAGATCAAGGTCGGGCTGTTCCCCGGCGCGGGCGGGACCCAGCGCGTCCCCCGCCTGATGCAGACCGGCGACGCCCTGCAGATGCTGTTCAAGGGCGAGCAGATCCGTCCGCTCATGGCCAAGAACATGGGCCTCGTCCACGAGGTCGCGCCGAAGGACGAGATCGTCGAGAAGGCCAAGGCCTGGATCAAGGCCGGCGGCTCGCCCGTGGCTCCCTGGGACCAGCCGAAGTTCAAGGCTCCCTCGGGCAAGGTCTATTCGCCCGCCGGCATGATGATCTGGCCACCGGCCAATGCGATCTACCGTCGTGAGACCCACGACAATTATCCGGCCGCCAAGGCCATCCTCGCCTCGGTCTACGAGGGCCTGCAGCTGCCGATGGATCTCGCCCTGCGGGTCGAGAGCCGGTACTTCGCCAAGATCCTGCGCTCCAAGGAGGCAGCGGCGATGATCCGCACGCTGTTCATCTCCATGGGCGAGCTGAACAAGGGCGCGCGCCGGCCGAAGGAGATCGCCAAAACCAGCGTGAAGCGGGTGGGCGTCGTCGGCGCCGGCTTCATGGGGGCCGGTGTCGCCTACGTCACCGCCAATGCGGGGATGGAGGTGATCCTCCTCGACCAGTCCACCGAGGCGGCCGAGAAGGGCAAGGCCTACGCCCACAAGCTCGTCACCGACCAGATCAACAAGGGACGCGCCAAGACCGCCGACCGCGAGGCCCTGCTGGCGCGCATCACCACCAGCGCCGATTACGCCGACCTGTCATCCTGTGATCTCGTGATCGAGGCGGTGTTCGAAGACCCGAAGGTGAAGGCCGAGGTCATCGCCAAGGTGGAGGCGGTGATCGGCGAGGACGTGATCTTCGCCTCCAACACCTCGACCCTGCCGATCTCGGGCCTCGCCAAGGCGTCGCGGCGCGCGGGCAATTTCGTGGGCATCCACTTCTTCTCGCCGGTGGAGAAGATGATGCTCGTCGAGATCATCAAGGGCGAGCAGACCGGCGACGCCGCGCTCGCCACCGCCCTCGACTACGTCCGCGCGATCAAGAAGACGCCCATTGTCGTCAACGACAGCCGGGGCTTCTTCGCCAATCGCTGCGTCGGCGCCTATCTGTACGAGGGCCACAAGATGCTCATCGAGGGCATCCCCGCCGCCATGATCGAGAATGCCGGCCGGCAAGCGGGCATGCCGGTGGGGCCCCTTTCCCTCACCGATGAGGTCGCCGTCGACCTCGCCCTGAAGATCGTCAAGGCCACCGAAGCGCAGCTCGGCGCCGAGGCGATCGATCCCGCTCAGAAGGCTCTGCTCACGACCCTGGTGGAGGGTGAGGGCCGGCTCGGCCGCAAGAACCGGAAAGGCTTCTACGACTATCCGGAAGGCGCCTCGAAGAAGCTCTGGCCCGGCCTGTCGGAGCTCCAGACCACGCGAATCGACCCCGACGACGTCGATTTCACCGAGCTGAAGCAGCGGCTGCTGGTGGTTCAGGCCCTGGAGGCCGCCCGCACCGTGGGTGAAGGCGTGATCACCGACCCGCGCGAGGCGGATGTGGGCTCCATCCTCGGCTTCGGCTTCGCCCCTTTCACCGGCGGCGCCCTGTCCTACATCGACTTCATGGGTGCGAAAGCGTTCGTGGCCCTGGCCCAGGGCCTGGAGGCAAAGTACGGGTCGCGTTTCGCAGTGCCGGAGAACCTCCTGCGCATGGCGGAGGCCGGCGGCACGTTCTACGGCGAGGCCGCTGCCAAGAAGGCGGCGTGAACGAACACCTCGGCTCGGGACATTCCCCGGCCGAGGTCACATGACGGGAGGGAGCGTTCCATGAGCACGACCGAAGCGACCACCGCCGATCAGGTCGGCGCCGACGGAACGCCCCTGCGGGTCACGGCGACACCGGCCGCCATCGCGTTGATCGAGGAATTGCGCGCCGAGCACGGGCCGGTGATGTTCCACCAATCGGGCGGATGCTGCGATGGCTCGTCGCCCATGTGCTACCCGGTGGGCGACTTCCTCACCGGCGACAGCGACGTCCATCTCGGCCAGGTGGCCGGCGCCGATTTCTGGATCAGCCGCCCGCAATTCCAGGTCTGGAAGCACACCCACCTGATCCTCGACGTGGTGCCCGGCCGAGGCGGCATGTTCTCGCTGGAGAACGGCCGCGACAAGCGCTTCCTCATCCGCTCACGGATCTTCACGGACGCGGAGAACACGGCGCTCGAAGGCGCGTGCCGGATCTGACCCGGTCATCCAGCTCCGTCGAGCGGGATTCCGATGCGGCAGCCGCAGCGCGAGGGCACCCGTAAAGGAGAGGCCCCCTCGCTCTGTGGCGGACATGAGCATCCCCCCGTTCGCCGGAAGATGGCCCTTCACGGAGGCGCAGACGCATCCTCCGGCCACGAGGCGGCCGAGCGGCATACAACCCTCACCCCGGGACCACACCATAGCGTAGCAATACGTTTATAAACCTGTGTTAATCCCGAGGACCAGGCCGCCTTTCGGTCTGGATGAGAGATGCCTCATGAACATACGTATCGGTGACTCCGCCTTCGCGGGAGCGGCCGCCCCGCACTGGCTCTCACGTGAGGCCACGGTCGCCAAGCCCGGGTTCAACCGGTGGCTCGTGCCTCCCGCGGCGCTGGCCATCCATCTGTGCATCGGAATGTCCTACGGATTGTCGGTGTTCTGGCTACCGCTGTCCCGGGCGCTCAGTATCGGGCGAACGGCACCGGCGGCCTGTCCGGACATGAGCATCGCCACGTCCTTGTTCACCACCGCCTGCGACTGGCGCGTCAGCGACCTCGTCATCGTCTTCTCCATCGGCATCGTGATGCTCGGCCTCTCGGCCGCCGTGTTCGGCGGCTGGCTGGAGCGGGCCGGCCCGCGCAAGGCCGGCCTCGCTGCAGCCCTGTGCTGGGGCGGCGGCTTCCTGATCGGCAGCCTTGGCGTCTACCTGCATCAGCTCTGGCTGGTCTGGATCGGCATGGGAGTGCTCGGCGGCATCGGCCTCGGGCTCGGCTACATCTCCCCCGTCTCCACCCTAGTGAAATGGTTCCCCGACCGGCGCGGCATGGCCACGGGAATGGCCATCATGGGCTTCGGCGGCGGCGCCATGATCGGCTCGCCGCTCGCCACCCTGCTCATCAACTCTTTCAAGACACCGGACTCGGCCGGCGTCTGGCAGACGCTCTCGGTGATGGGCGGGATCTACATCGTGGCGATGCTGTGCGGCGCGTTCGGCTACCGCGTGCCGCCAGCCGGCTGGCAACCCAAGGGATGGACCGCGCCGGCGGCGAAGAGCGCGATGATCAGCTCGGGCCACGTCCATCTGGACCAAGCTCACAAGACCCCGCAATTCTGGCTGCTATGGGCGATCCTCTGCCTCAACGTCTCCGCCGGCATCGGCGTCCTCGCCCTCGCCTCACCGATGTTGCAGGAAATCTTCGGCGGCGCGCTGATCGGCCTGCCCGGCCTCGGCTTCGGGGAGCTCGATGCCGGCCAGAAGACGCAGATCGCGGCAGTGGCGGCCAGCTTCGTCGGATTGCTGTCGCTGTTCAACATCCTCGGCCGTTTCTTCTGGGCGTCGATCTCGGACAAGATCGGTCGCAAGGTCACCTATGCGACCTTCTTCGTCCTCGGATGCCTGCTCTATGCCGGCGCGCCCTGGGCGGCGTCGATCGGCTCGAAGGCGCTGTTCGTCACGTTCTTCTGCGTGATCCTGTCGATGTATGGCGGCGGCTTCGCCACGATCCCGGCCTACATCGCCGACATCTTCGGAACGCAGTTCGTCGGCGCCATCCACGGGCGCCTGCTCACCGCTTGGTCGACGGCGGGCGTGGTCGGTCCCTTCGTGGTCACGGCGATCCGGCAGGCTCAGGTGGATGCGGGCCTCGAGGGCGCGGCGCTCTACACCCGGACCATGTACATCCTCGCCGGTTTCCTGGCGGCGGGCTTCGTGGCGAATCTGCTGGTCCGTCCGCTGGCCGCGCGCTGGTTCATGAGCGACGGCGAACTCGGTGCCGCAGCGAAGGGCGGTGCCGCCGCAGCGAAGGGCGGTGCCGCCGCAGCGGCGGACGGGGTCGCCGCCCTGCCGGGCGGGGTCGGCGATTTCGGCATCGGCCGCGGCGGCGTCACGCCGCTCGCGGTTCTCGCCTGGGTCGCCGTCGGCCTGCCCATTGCCTGGGGAATATGGAGCACGCTGTCGAAGGCGACGATTCTCTTGGGGTAGGCACCGAGAGCGCCACCCCCTTCCGCGGCAACGGAGGTTCGTCTCCGTCCGCGACCCGAGACCGGTCGCGCATGGCGGCCGGCGCGACCGGCCTCTTCAGGACATCGACGCGACCGGGACGACGTCGTCTGTGACAGCCCGCAAGCAGACCGACGCAAGTCGGACCCGCAGGGTCCTTCCGGGCGGAGCCGCTACGTCGGTCTTCGACCACCCGGCGGGTGGGGTTGAGCCTTCCGGCTCACCCCACCTTCACCCGCCAGATGTCGTCGGCATATTCGCGCATGGAACGGTCGGAGGAGAACCAGGCCATCCGGGCGGTGTTGAGGATGGCTTTCTTCCACCAGCTCGCCTTGTCGATCCAGGCGGCGTCGATCTCGCGCTGGACGCGCCAGTAATCGTCGAAATCGACGGTGAGCAGGTAGCGGTCGTTGTGGCGCAGGTCGTCCACGATCGGCTGGAAGCGGCCGCGCTCCTCCGGCGAGAACCCACCCGCCTCGATGAAATCGAGGGCAGCGGCGAGGCGCGGCGAGGCCGCGATGGCCCGGGCGGCGTAATCCGGCTCGGCCGCGCGCTTCTGAACCCCGGCCGCGTCGAGGCCGAAGATGAAGATGTTGTCCGCCCCCACATGGTCGCGGATCTCGATATTGGCGCCGTCGAGCGTGCCCACGGTGAGCGCGCCGTTCAGCGCCAGCTTCATGTTGCCGGTACCCGACGCCTCCATGCCGGCGGTGGAGATCTGCTCAGACAAGTCGGAGCCGGGGATGATCGCCTCGGCGAGGCTGACGCGGTAATTCGGCAGGAACACCACCTTGAGCCGGCCGGCGATATCCGGGTCGCTGTTGACGAGCTTGGCGACATCGCAGGCGAGCTTGATGATGAGCTTGGCCTGGACGTAGCTCGGCGCCGCCTTTCCGCCGAAGATCTTGACGCGCGGCGTCCAGTCCTTGTGCGGCTCGGCCTTGATCGCCTGGTAGAGCGCCACGGTCTCGATCACGTTGAGGAGCTGGCGCTTGTATTCGTGGATCCGCTTGATCTGCGTGTCGAACAGGGCCGACGGATCGATGACGATGCCGGTATTCTCGGCCACCACCTTGGCGAGGGCCTCCTTGCGGGATGTGCGCATGGCGGCGTAGCGGGCCTGGAAGGCGGGATCGGCGGCGTGATCGGCCAGCCCCAGCAGCGCCTCGGGATCGTCGAGGACGCGCTCGCCCACCACCTCCACGGCGAGCTTCGTCAGCTCGGGGTTGCAGTTGTGGAACCAGCGCCGGAAGGTGATGCCGTTGGTCTTGTTGACGATCTTGTCGGTGTCGAGGGCGTGGAGGTCCTTGAACACCGTGGAGCGCATCAGGTCGGTGTGGAGCGCCGAGACACCGTTCACCCGGCGGGCGCCCAGGAAGGCAAGATGGCCCATCCGCACGCGCTTGCCGTTGGCCTCGTCGATGAGCGAGACCGAGGCGAGCTGCGCCGCATCCGCCCTGCCGTGGCGTCCCTGCTCTTCGAGATGCATCCAGTTGATCAGGTAGATGATCTGCATGTGGCGCGGCAGCAGCCGCTCCATCAGCTCCACCGGCCAGGTCTCCAGCGCCTCCGGCAGGAGGGTGTGGTTGGTGTAGCTCAGCGTGTTGGTGGTGATGTGCCAGGCATCCTCCCAGGTCACGCCGTGATCCTCGAGGAGGATGCGCATCAGTTCCGGCACGGCGATGGCCGGATGGGTGTCGTTGAGCTGGATCGCCGCATGGTCGGGCAGCGAGCGCAGGTCGCCACGCTCGGCCACGTGCCGGGAAACGAGGTCCTGCAGCGAGGCCGAGGTGAAGAAGTATTCCTGGCGCAGGCGGAGTTCCTGGCCGGTCTCGGAGGAATCGCTCGGATACAGCACCCGCGAGATCGCTTCGACCTTGGAGCGGGCCGCCACCGCGCCCACATGGTCGCCGCCGTTGAACTGCGCGAGTTCGAGGGGTGATTCCGCCTCCGCCTTCCAGAGCCGCAGCGTGTTGACGTGCTTGCCCCGCCAGCCGACCACGGGGACGTCATGGGCCACGGCCAGAACGGTCTCCGCCGGGTGCCAGTGCCGGCGGATCACGCCGTCCGAGATCGCCGACATGGTGACATGGCCGCCGAACCCGATCGTGTAGGTCGCCTCGGGCCGGACGAACTCCCAGGGATTGCCCTCGGCGAGCCAGGTTTCCGGCGCTTCCTTCTGCCAGCCATCCTCCAGGGATTGCTTGAACAGCCCGTGATCGTAGCGGATGCCGTAGCCGATGGCGGGGATCGACAGGCTCGCCATGCTCTCCATGAAACAGGCGGCGAGACGGCCGAGACCGCCATTGCCGAGCGCCGCGTCCGGTTCGGCCGCCTCGACGTCGCCGAGATCGATGCCGAGATCGCGCAAGGCCCGGCGGGTCGTGTCGACGAGGCCGAGATTGTTCATGGCGTCGGACAGGAGCCGGCCGATGAGGAATTCGAGGGAGAGGTAATAGACCCGCTTGTTGGGAATGTTCGTGGACCTGCCGTCCATGCAAGCGTCGACGATCCGGTCGCGCAGGGCCAGGGCGGTGGCGGCGAACCAGTCGCGCTCGCGCGCCGTCTCGGGGGTCTTGCCGATGGCATAGGCGAGCTTGGCGAGGATGGCTTCGCGCAGATCCGCCACGGGGTCACCGGATGCCGGTTTCGCGGGAGCGGTCCAGCCCGGCCGGGCCGGCGCTTCCGCCGCGGCGGCGCGCGTGCCGGTCTCGTCACTCCGTGCGGAGGCGGCCAGGATTTCGTTCAGCATGGTCTCGTTCCCTCATAGTGTCGCTGCCGCGACGCCGATTTCGCCACCCGCTTCTTCCGGCGGTGACCGCTCGGCGATGGCGATATCGATGAGGTCGGCCCATGGGACCAAGCGGTCCCGCTGCCCGCGCCCGATCCTCGCGATTCGCCAACCTCACATCGAAACAGCGCGGGAATGAGACCATTTCGCGCTGAAGGTTTCATGAATGCGGCAGATGAGCGCTGGTGCGCCATGAGGCGGACACAGCCACGGCTGGGTCGCTTGATGCGCCCGCGCAGGCTAGGCTGTTACCGCCATCGGGGCGTGAATCGGGTCAGACCGGGGGACGGATGACGTCAAGCGAGACGACTTTTCCGGATCTGGCGAAAGCCGTCTGGTGGAAGCGGGGGACCGTCTATCAGGTCTATCCGCGCTCGTTCCAGGACACCAACGGCGACGGTGTCGGCGATCTTCCCGGCATCACGCGCCGCCTCGATTACCTCGCTTGGCTCGGCGTCGACGCCGTCTGGATCTCACCGATCTATCCGTCGCCCATGGCCGATTACGGCTACGACGTCGCCGATTATTGCGGCGTCGACCCGCTCTTCGGCAGCCTCGCCGATCTGGACGAGCTGGTCGCCCAGGCCCATGCCCGGCGGCTCAAGGTCATCCTCGACTTCGTGCCGAACCATTCCTCCATCGCGCATCCCTGGTTCACGGAGAGCCGCGCGTCGCGCGAGAATCCCCGCCGGGACTGGTACATCTGGCGCGATCCCGCCCCGGATGGCGGACCGCCCAACAACTGGCTGAGCAATTTCGGCGGCCCGGCCTGGACCTTCGACGAGGCGAGCGGCCAGTATTATTACCACGCCTTCCTGGCCGAGCAGCCAGACCTGAACTGGCGCAATCCGGCGGTGCGGGAAGCGATGCACGACGTGCTGCGCTTCTGGCTCGACCGGGGGATCGACGGGTTCCGCGTCGACGTGATCTGGCACCTGATGAAGGACGAGGGTTTTCGCGACAATCCCGCGAACCCGGCCTTCCACCCCGAACAGCCGGAGATCAACCGGTTCGATCAGGTCTATTCCGCCGACCGCCCGGAAGTGTTCGACATCATCGCCGGCATGCGCCGCGTGCTGGACGGTTACGACGACCGGGTGCTGATCGGCGAGATCTACCTGCCGATCGAGCGGCTGGTGGCCTATTACGGCCCCGGTCTGACCGGCGTCGATCTGCCCTTCAACTTCCAGCTCATCCAGACCCCGTGGCAGGCCGATGCCGTGGCGGCCCTGGTGGACGAATACGAGGAGGCGCTGCCCCCGGGCGGATGGCCGAACTGGGTGCTGGGCAACCACGACCAGCCCCGCATCGCCGCGCGGATCGGCGAGGTGCAGGCGCGGATCGCGGCGATCCTCCTCCTCACCTTACGCGGCACGCCCACGGTCTATTACGGCGACGAGATCGGCCTCGCCCATGTGGAGATCCCGCCGGAGCGGATGCGCGACCCCTGGGGCTTCAACGAACCGGGCCATGGCCGCGACCCGGAACGGACCCCGATGCAGTGGGACGACACCGAACATGCTGGTTTCAGCGAGGCCGAACCCTGGCTTCCCCTGAGCGCTGACCGGGACAGGCGGCACGTGGAGGCGTTGCGGGACGATTCCACTTCGATCCTCACCCTTTACCGGCGGCTCCTGCATCTCCGCCGCGCCTATCCGGCGCTGGCGGTGGGAAGCTACCGCCGGCTCGATACGGACGGGCTCGAACACGTCCTGGCCTATGAGAGGATGGAGGCCGGCGAGACCGTGCGGATCGTGCTGAACTTCTCGGCGTCACCGGTCCGGTTCCCGCTAGTGGGCGAATCAGGCTGGAGCGTTCTCCTCTCCACCCATCCCGGGCGGGCCGATATCGGCGCCTCGGAGGTGCTCGACATGGCTGGAAACGAGGGCGTGATCCTGCTCAAACACCCGGATTGAAGCCTCCCACGCTGAGGGAGGCCGAAGAAAACTATCGCGGCGCGACATTTTCCCCGCGCCGCAGCAAACTGAACGTAGTATTAACCGACCCAGTGGCTTGAGTTGTGCATCGCGAAGAGCACGATCTGCCCTAGAGGTCTCCATCATATGCCGGCGACGACCACCTCCAGTGCCGACCTCGCCTCGCCGATTTTCGCCTCCGGCGCGGCCGATGCCGAGGTGATCCGGAGCCTCTCGCTCCAGCCGCGCATCCTCTACGCCACCCCGGAAATGTCGGATTTCGTGAAGACCGGCGGTCTGGGCGAAGTCGCCGGCGCCCTGCCCCGGTCGCTCCGCCGCCATTACGACGTCCGCGTGCTCATCCCCGGCTATCGCCAGGTGGTGGACCGGTTCGACCACATCCCCGTCGTCGCCCATCTGCGCGGCCATGCCGGCATCCCGCCCTGCGATCTCGGCCTCATCGAAACCGGGGACGGCCTCAAGGTCTACATCATCCTGAGTGCCGACCTCTACCAGCGCGACGGAACGCCCTATGGCGACGCGCAGGGGGATTTCCGCGACAACGACCTTCGCTTCGCGCGCCTCAGCCTCGCGGCTGCGGAGCTCACCGGCGGGGTCGACCCGTCCTGGTCGGCCGACCTGCTTCACCTCAACGACTGGCAGACGGCGCTCGCCCCCGCCTATCTCGAATGGACCGGGCAGCGCGTCCCCAGCGTGCTGACGATCCACAATCTCGCCTATCAGGGCCTGTTCCCGAGCGATTCCCTCGGTCGCCTCGGCATCCCGGACGGGGCCTTCCAGATGGATGGCTGCGAGTTCTATGGGCATCTCTCCTTCCTCAAGGCCGGCATCTACTACGCCTCGCACGTCACCACGGTGAGCGAGACCTATGCCCGCGAGATCATGATGCCGGAATCCGGCTGCGGCCTCGACGGCCTGCTCCGCACGCGCGCCGCCCAGGGCCGCCTCGCCGGCATCCTCAACGGGATCGACGAGAGCTGGGACCCGCGCACCGATCCCCACCTCGCCACTCGGTTCGAAGCGGACGACTGGAAGGGCAAGCGCGCCAATGCCGAGACGGTGCGCCGGAAGTTCGGCCTCGCCGTATCGCGCGGCCCGCTCTTCGCCATCGTCTCGCGCCTCGTCCACCAGAAGGGCATCGACCTCAGCCTCAGCGCAGCCGAGACCATCGTGGCCGAGGGCGGTCAGATCGTCGTCATCGGCGAGGGTGAGCGCCGCTTCGAGACCGCGCTCAGCGACCTCGCCCGCCGCCATCCGGATGCGGTCGGGGTCCATGTGGGGTTCGAGGAGAAGGAAGCGCGGCGGATGTTCGCCGGAAGCGACTTCCTGCTGATGCCCTCGCGCTTCGAGCCCTGCGGCCTCGCGCAGATGTACGCCCAGCGTTTCGGCTCGCTGCCGATCGTGCGCCGCACCGGCGGCCTCGCCGACACGGTGGAGGACGGGGTGACCGGCTTCACCTTCGGCGAAGCCTCGCAGACGGGTTTCCTCGGCGCCGTCCGCCGCGCCCTCGACACGTTCGGCGAGAAGAAGCGCCTCAACGCCATGCGCCGCCGCGCCATGTCCCGCTCCTTCACCTGGGACGGCGCCGCCATGGATTACTCGGCGCTCTACGCCCGGGCTTTGGGGAATGGCGGCGGTCTCCGCGCCCAGACTGTCTGAGAGTCGGTCTCCGACCGATCTTAGCGTCCGAACAGCCGATTTGCATTGTCTTCCAAAGCTTTACCTCATCCTGAGGTGCCGCGCAGCGGCCTCGAAGGAGCCCTCCAGGGATCGCTTCGGTCTCTGGAGGGCTCCCTCAAGGCCTCCGCTACGCTCCGGCGCCTCAAGATGAGGTGGTCGGTTTGGATGATCGACTTTCCCCTCAGCATCTGCTGAGCAATCCGATCAAACAGCCTCCAACACAAAAGGGCGCCGGTTCATCGAACCGGCGCCCTTTCTCATAGCATCCTGACGATACAGGCCGATCTCAGCCTTCGCGCACGAAGATGATCGTCCCGAGGGGGGGCGCCGAGAGCACCAGCGAATAGGGCTGGCCGTGGCTCTCCACGGCTTCGGCCTGGATACCGCCCATGTTGCCGACGTTCGAACCGCCGTAGCGCTCGGAATCCGAGTTGATCGCCTCGCGATAGAATCCCGCCTCCGGTACGCCGATCCGGTATCCCTCACGCGGAATCGGCGTGAAGTTGGAGACCACCACCGCGACCTCTCCCGGTGACTTGCCCTTGCGGGCCCAGGCGATGACGCTGTTGTCCTGGTCGTCGGAGACCAGCCACTGGAAGCCGGCGGCCTCGCAATCCCTCACATGCAGGGCGGGGGTGGAGGTGTAGAGGTGGTTCAGGTCGCGGACGAGATCCTTCACGCCGCGATGCAGAGGATCGTCGAGCAGGTGCCAGTCGAGGCTCTGGTTGTGGTTCCACTCTTTCTGCTGGCCGAACTCGCCGCCCATGAAGAGCAGCTTCTTGCCCGGATGGCCCCACATGTAGCCGAAATAGGCGCGCAGATTCGCGAATTTTTGCCAGCGGTCACCCGGCATCTTGTCCAGCAGCGAGCCTTTCCCGTGAACGACCTCATCGTGCGAGAGCGGCAGGATGAAGTTCTCGGAGAAAGCGTAGAGCAGGCCGAAGGTCAGGTCGTGGTGGTGATAGCGGCGATGGATCGTCTGCTTCGACATGAATTCCAGGGTGTCGTGCATCCACCCCATGTTCCACTTGAAGCCGAAGCCGAGACCGCCCGTATAGGTCGGGTGTGACACGCCCGGCCAGGACGTGGATTCCTCGGCGATCGTCATCGTGCCCGGCGCGTGGCTATAGGTCGCCTCGTTGGTCTTGCGCAGGAAGTTGATGGCGTCGAGATTCTCGTTGCCGCCGTATTGGTTGGGGATCCACTCGCCCTGCCGGCGCGAATAGTCGAGGTAGAGCATGGAGGCGACGGCATCCACGCGCAGGCCGTCGAGATGGTAGTGTTCGAGCCAGAACCGGGCATTGGCGGCCAGGAAGCTCGACACTTCCGTGCGGCCGAAATTGTAGATGTAGGTGCCCCAATCCTGGTGGAAGCCCTGGCGCGGGTCGGCATGTTCGTAGAGATGCGTCCCGTCGAACTGGCCGAGACCATGCGCGTCGAGGGGGAAGTGCCCCGGCACCCAGTCCAGCATCACGCCGATGCCGGCCTCGTGGGCCACATCGACGAAGGCCGCGAAATCGTCCGGCGTGCCGAAGCGGCTCGTCGGCGCGAACAGCGAGACCGGCTGGTAGCCCCATGAGCCGTCGAACGGATACTCCGTGATCGGCAGCATCTCGATATGGGTGAAGCCCATCTCCTTGACGTAGGGGATCAGGCGCTCGCCCAACTCCTTGTAGGTCAGGTAACGGTTTCCTTCCTCGGCGACGCGTGCCCAGGAGCCGAGATGGACTTCGTAGATAGAGATGGCGGTGTGGCGCGGATCCTTCTCGCCCCGCGTCGCCATCCACTTGTCGTCGCTCCAGACGGGTGCGTTCGTGCCCTGGAGCACGGAAGCAGTCTCCGGCGGCTTCTGCGCCGCGAAGGCGACGGGGTCGGCCTTCAGCGGTAGCAGGGAGCCGTCGGCACCACGAATCTCGAACTTGTAATGGGCTCCTGCGGCGAGGCCCGGAACGAACAATTCCCAGATGCCGCCATTCTGCCAGAGCCGCATCGGGTGGCGTCGGCCGTCCCACTCGTTGAAATCGCCGACGATGCTCACCCGGCGGGCATTCGGCGCCCAGACCGCAAAGCGGAACCCGGCGATGCCATCGAGCTCCATGGATTGGGCGCCGAGCACCCGATAGGTCACGTCGCTGCCGATCTCGCGCAGGTTGTCGATATCCTGCTGATTCAGCGATGAGCCGAAGCTGTAGGGGTCGTGGCGCGGACGCTCGGTACCGTCCCAGCCTTCCACAGCCAGCTCATAGAGCGGCCGTCCCTGGCTCTCGACCCGGGCGACGTAGAACCCGTCCTGATGACGCCGCTCGAACGGGATGCGCTTGCCGGCGGTGAGAAGGGAGGCCGACTTCGCCTCCGGCAGGATGACGCGCACCTCCCAGAGGCCGGGGCCGATCTGGTGAGGGCCGAGCACCGAGAACGGATCGCCGTGATCCGCCCTCATCACAGCGGCGACCGCGTCCGGATGGACGCCCTGAACGGTCGACGTATCGGCATCGGCCTGGCGGGAACTCCCCGACGCGGCCGAGCGGGCCGCGATCCGTTCGGACCGCTTCCGCTCCTGCTCGGACGTCTTCGCCAGGCTCTCGTCGATATCCGTCATTCAAACGCCTCTCTTGGTGTCGTCCAGAATTGTGAGAACCCCACGGGCTGGGATTTCGATCCAATCCGGCCGGTTATTGGCCTCGTAATCGACCTCGTAGAGCGCCTTCGCCAGGAGCGAGAGCGCGAGCAGCCGCGTCTCGGTCTCCGGGTCGGTCACTGCCGCACGGCTGGTCGAGGCCACGCCGCGGTAGGCATCGAGGAACGCGGCATCGATCATGCCACGCCAGGCGATGGACGCGTTGCGAGCCCGGTCTTCCGAATCCGCGAACCGCGCCGCGATCTCGCGGGTGACGGTCTCGGCCCCATAGGCGAAGGAGCGCAGCATCCCGGCGACGTCGCGCAGCGGCGTCGACTTGGCGCGGCGCTCATCGGCCGGGCGAGCGGGCTCACCCTCGAAGTCGATGATGATGAGGTCGCTCTCGGATGCGAGAACCTGGCCGAGGTGGAAGTCTCCGTGGATCCGGGTCTTCGTTGCCCCAACCGGCGGACGCGACGTCATGTCCTCGATCAACAACTCGACTTCGCGGCGGCGACCGGCCAGCTCGGTGATCGCCGTGCTGGAGGTGCGGCCCGCCAGGGCGTCGAGGGCACGGAAGGCCCTCTCGCCCATCCGGCGTGCATCCTCTCCGAGGTCGCGCAGATCGTCATGCGTGAACGGCTCGGGCGCGAAGGCCGGGTCGTCGGTCTCGATGGCGAAGGCGTTGTGGAGCTCGGCGGTGCGGCGGCCGAGGAGTTCGGCCCAGCGCAGATGCGGGGCGAAGGCTTCGGTCGGATCCGGCGCCTCGCTCTCGGGAGCGAGCACGACGGTATCGAAGTCGCGACGCAGACCTTCCAGCATGAGGGTCCAGGCATCGCCCTGGTTCGGCACGAAGGCCTGGAGCACGGCGAGCGCCGTCCGCGTCCCGTCCCCGTCCACATGCTCGACGACGCCGAGCAGGGCCGGAGTGTTGGCGAAGCCCGCCTGCTCGGTAAGGAACCGGCCGACCTCGATCTCGGGATGCACCCCCGTCTGCATGCGGCGCAGGAGCTTGAGCATCATCTTCGAGCCGATGGCGATCGAGGTGTTGCTCTGCTCCGCGTTCAGGCTGCGGACTTCCGCCAGATCCACGGCGACGTCGCGATCGAAGGCCGAGGTATGGGAGAAGACGAGCTTGCCGGTCTCCGTCGGTAGCTCGACGCCGTTGCGCATGCCGTCGATCAGGGCGACCGAGAAGGCCGGCGAGGCGGAAGCCCCGAACAGGAGGCCCGTGCGCGGTCCGCGACGGACGCGGGCGACCGCGTGCGACAGCAGCGTCTCGTCCTCGCGGCCCTCATCGACCCCGAGGGGCACGAAGTAATCCTGGCGCTCGCCATTGGCGAGATGCACCGCCACGCGCGGCAGCAGGAAGCGGGTGAACCCGCCGGCATCCTTGAGGGTGGCGCTGTCGATCACCGAGACCGACTTGATGCGGGTTCCCTTGGCGCCAAACCAGCGGCGGGTGCCGATGAAGCGGGGCGCCACGGTGCGCTCGAAGGCGGTCCGCTCGCGCCCGGCCATCAGGGTCTCGACCCCGCCGGTGAGGACGAGGGTGAACAGTTCGGGCGTCTCGGGCTGCGGGCCGATCTCCCCGGCATTCGCGGCGTTGAGGGAGAACCAGTAGAACCCGTAGGACGGCAGGGTCAGCAGGTAGGGCAACTCGCCGATGGCCGGGAATTCCGAACCGCCGGTCAACTCGATCGGCACGGCGCTACGGAACTCGGACAGGTCCAGCTGCACGGCCTGCGGCGCGCGCGACAGGTTGGCGACGCAGAGGACGCGCTCCCCCTCGAACTCGCGGATCCAGGCCAGCACCTTACGGTTGGTCGGATACAGGAACTGCATGCCGCCGCGCCCGAGGGCGACCGAGTTGTTGCGGATCGCGATCATGCGGCGCGTCCAGTTCAGCAGGCTCGTCTGCGACTGGGTCTGCGCCTCGACGTTGATCGCGTCGAAACCGTAGATCGGGTCCTGCACCGAGGGCAGGAAAAGCTTGGCCGGGTTGGCGCGGGAGAAGCCGCCGTTACGGTCCGGAGACCATTGCATCGGGGTGCGCACGCCGTCGCGGTCACCGAGATAGATGTTGTCGCCCATGCCGATCTCGTCGCCGTAGTAGAGCACCGGCGTGCCGGGCATCGACAGGACGAGGGACTTCATCAGCTCGATCTTGCGGCGGTCGTTCTCCAACAGCGGAGCCAGACGGCGGCGGATGCCGAGATTGATGCGGGCGCGGCGCTCGGCGGCATAGAACGACCAGAGATAGTCACGCTCTTCGGCGGTGACCATTTCGAGGGTGAGCTCGTCATGGTTGCGCAGGAAGATGGCCCACTGACATCCCTCGGGGATTTCCGGGGTCTGGCGCATGATGTCGGTGATCGGGTGCCGGTCCTCGCGGGCGATCGCCATGTACATGCGCGGCATCAGCGGGAAGTGGAACGCCATGTGGCATTCGTCGCCGTCGCCGAAATACTGCGCGGTTTCCTCCGGCCACTGGTTGGCTTCCGCCAGCAGCATGCGGTCGGGATAGCTCGCGTCGAGGGCGGCGCGGATCGCCTTGATGACCGTGTGGGTCTCCGGCAAGTTCTCGCAATTCGTGCCGTCGCGCTCGATCAGGTAGGGGATCGCGTCGAGCCGCAGGCCGTCGACGCCCATGTCGAGCCAGTAGCGCATGACCTCGATCACGCCCTCCAACACAGCGGGGTTGTCGAAGTTCAGGTCGGGCTGGTGGCTGTAGAACCGGTGCCAGAAATACTGCTTGGCGACCGGGTCCCAGGTCCAGTTCGAGGTCTCGGTGTCGAGGAAGATGATGCGCGTGTCGGAATACGGCGTGTCGGTGTCCGACCAGACGTAGAAATCGCGCTCAGGGCTGCCGGCCGGCGCCTCGCGGGCGCGTTGGAACCAGGGATGCTGGTCCGAGGTGTGGTTGATGACGAGCTCGGTGATGACGCGCAGGCCACGGTCATGCGCGGCCTCCACGAACTTCCGGAACTCCTCCATCGTCCCGTAGGACGGATTCACGTCGCGGTAATCGCCGATATCGTAGCCGTCGTCGCGCAGGGGCGACGGATAGAACGGCATCAGCCAGATGGCGGTGACGCCGAGGTCCCGCACGTAATCCAGTTTCTGCGTCAGGCCCTCGAAATCGCCGATCCCGTCATTGTTCGAGTCGAAGAACGACTTGACGTGGATCTGATAGATGATGGCGTCACGGTACCATTGCGGATCGCTACGATCGATCATCGCGTCGTTGCCTCATGCGTCGGGTTCAAGGGCGTGTTCGGCTTCGCGGCGCGCGCCCTTCGCCGAAACGAAGGGCTTGGCCGCGTCGGCCGCAGCTTTGGCACCAGCTTCTGGGCGACAACGCGACGGACGGCTGAAAACTCGAAGTTTTGTGCTGACACGCGGGCGGCTACTCCGCAACCCGCTGGGGTGCGCGCAGCCGCCAGACGATGACGGACCGCTCCGCCGGATCGAGGGCGATGCGGTGGGACTTGCCGCGCAGCTCGAACTTGTAGCCGAGCAGCAGGTCCTCCACCTCGACGGCGCCGTGGTCGGGCTCTCCGAGGAGCCAGAGCGGTACCTCGTAGGTGCATTCCTGACGGTTCTTCGGATCGAGATTGACCATCACGAAGATGCAATTGTCGCCCTCGGGCGTCGCCTTGGCGTAGGCGACGATCTGGTCGTTATAGGCCGCCGTGAAGGTGATGTTGCGGAAGTCCCAGAGCGCCGGGTTCTCCTGCCGGATGCGGTTGAGCTTGATGATGTGCGCGCGGATGTTGCCCGGCGCATGGTAATCCCAGGCCTTCAGCTCGTATTTCTCTGAATTGAGATATTCTTCCTTGCCAGGATACGGCGCGGCCTCGCACATCTCGAAGCCGTTATAGATGCCGTAGACCGAAGACAGAGTCGCCGCCAGGGTCGCCCGCACGATGAATCCGGCCCGGCCGCTGGTCTGGAGATAGACCGGGTTGATGTCCGGCGTGTTGGCGAAGAAATTCGGCCGGTAATACTCGCCCATCTCGCCGGCGAGCTCGGTCGAGTAGTCGATGAGCTCCTGCTTCGTGTTGCGCCAAGTGAAGTAGGTGTAGCTCTGCTGGTAGCCGGCCTTGGCGAGCTTCTTCATCATCTTCGGCCGGGTGAAGGCCTCGGCGAGGAAGATGACGTCGGGATAGCGCGCATTCACCTCGGCGATCATCCATTCCCAAAACGGGATCGGCTTGGTGTGGGGGTTGTCGACGCGGAAGATGCGGGCACCGAGTTCGGCCCAGCCCATGATGATGTCGCGCAGTTCGATCCAGAGCGAGGGCAGAGCGCCGCCGTAGAAGTGGACGTTGGAGATGTCCTCGTACTTCTTCGGCGGGTTCTCGGCGAATTTCAGCGTGCCGTCGGGGCGCCACTCGAACCATTCCGGGTGGTTCTTGATCCAGGGGTGGTCGGGCGAGCACTGGATCGCGAAATCAAGCGCGATCTCCATGCCGTAGGCGTGGCTCGCGGCGACCAGCCGGCGGAAATCGTCGAGGGTGCCGAGTTCGGGATGCACCGCCTCGTGCCCGCCCGCCTCCGAACCGACGGCGTAGACCGAGCCGACATCGCCTTCGAGCGCCGTGAGGGTGTTGTTCTTGCCCTTGCGGTTGGTCTTCCCGATCGGGTGGATCGGCGTGAAGTAGAGCACGTCGAAACCGAGTTCCCGGATCTCGGGCAACCGCCGGATCACGTCGTCGAACGTGCCGTGGCGGTTCACGTCCATGGATTGCGAGCGCGGGAAGATCTCGTACCAGGCCGAGAACCGGGCCGCGAGGCGATCGGCGATCACCGGCACGTTCACCGGGTAGCGCGAGCGGTTGACCCGGTCGGCATGCTTGCGGATCAGGGACGCGGTCTCGGGGGCGAGGATGAGATCGAGCTGCGCTGCCGATCCGGTTTTCTCCGCCCCGAGGGCCGAGACGATGGCCTGGAGCCGGGCCTGATCCGGCCCGGTGGCGAGATCGGCCGCACCCTGCACGAAGCTGACGCCCTCGATGGTCTCGAGGCGCACGTCGACCCCGGCGTCACGCTTCTTCAGCGTGTCGCGGATCCAGGACGAGAAGGCGTCCCGCCAAGCCTCGATGGTGAATTCGTAGCGGGCATTGTGTTCGAGGGGGAAGGAGCCTCTCCAGCGGTCGTTGTCCACGAACACCATGCGGTCTCGGCGCCACTCCTCCTCGCCGACGACGCGCGACAGGATCGCGGCGTCGATGATCTCGTGGCCATCGCTGAAGATGTCGGCGGAGACCGCCACCTGCTCGCCGACCACACGCTTGACCGGGGAACGGCCCCCGTCGATCTCGGGCGAGACGGCCTCGATGACGACGCGACCTTCGCCCGACGGCGTGGAGGGAGCGGGGGGCTTTGCCACCACCCGCCGCTCGGCGGCGAGGATGCGGATCTCGCCGGGCGCGAGGTCGAGGCTCGTGCCGGGGAGGAACTCGATCGGCTCCGCCTCGGGGGTGAAGTCCTTGAAGCGGTCGAGCATGCCGCCCGTCCGAGCCACCAGCGGCCCGGCATCCACCGCCACCGCAGTGGAGCCAGGGTTGAACAGGACGAGGGTGGCGTGGCGCGCGGAGGCACCGTGTCCGGTGTCGAATTTCAGCAGCGCCACATAGGCCGCATCCGGCGCCGAGATGCGGGACTGCGCGCCCTCGACATTGGCGGAGGCGAGGCTGGCCTTCAGGGCGTTGATCGCCGTGACATAGCCGGAAATGTCGATGCCGGTATCGGTTTCGCGCGAATCCGGATTGGTCTCGACCACGTGCAGGGCGCGGCGGTAGCCCCATTCATACCCGATGGGCAGGAGCACGCCGGCCGAGAAGAACGCGGCCAGGGCGTAGCGCGCCTTGAGCCGACGCGCGATGGCGTCCGGCCCACCGGAAAGCCCGCCCGCAAGGCGGGGCATGTCGTGGTTCTCGGGGAAGGCGATGGAGGGGGCGATCACGCGCAGGCGGTCGTATTGTTCGAGCGCCCACGGCGCCTTCAGGTCCCACCAGGCGAAGGAATTGAACAGGTAGTCGAACCCGGCGCCCGCCGTGGCCTGGGCCTCCTCGAAGGTGCAGCCCAGGGTCTCGGCGGCGAACAGGCAATCGGGCTCCAGCGCCTTGGCGGCGCCGATGAGCGAGCGCCAGACATCCGGCGGCACCTTGTAGGCGGCGTCGCAGCGGAACCCGCCAACACCGAGATCCTGCATCCGGTTGATGTAGCCGGCCCAGAGCCGGGTCAGCTCCTCGCGCGCACCGGCCGAATGATAGTTCAGCTCGGCGAGGTCGCCCCAGACCGTGCGGATCGACGGATCGTCCGGGTCGACGGCGGCGGGGCTCTCGATGTTGCCGGCTTCGTCGCGCAGGAACAGATCCGGCCGCTCCCGCGCCAGGGGGCCGTCCTTGGCGGTGTGGTTGATGACGAGGTCGGTCATCACCCGGATGCCGTGCGAGGTGGCGGCGGCGCAAAAGCGGCGGATCTGCTCGTCGTCCGAGGTGCCGTCATCGTCGCGGAACCGCTCGTCGAGCCTTTCCGGGTCGGAGACCGCATAGAGGCTGCGCGAGCCGCCGGTCTGGTGGAACGGATTGAGGTAGATCCAGTCGAAACCCATCCCGGCGATGCGCGGCAGCTCCGCCGTCCAGGCCGAGACCTTTCCGACGAGGAGGGGGAACAGGTTGTAGATGCGCGGCCCCTCGGCCCGGGGGGCGAGACCCGCAGGCAGCGCCACGGTTCCGGCTTCGGTCCGCGCGGCGGAGATCTTGGCTGGGCTCGGCGCGTTCATGCGTACTCCGTTCATTTGAATAGCGTGTCCCCGTCTCCCGAAGGAGCCTCCCGCGCGGCGGCGGGTGAGGTGGGGATGGGCAGTCCCCGTCGAGGACCGCCCTTCAGGGTTCGGCTGCCGTCCCGAACTCGGGCTCAGGCGATCCGCTTCAGGACTGCGTAGGGCAAACGCGCGAACAACCGGCTGAGATCGACCGATGTTCCCTCCGGCTGCACCTCGGCCCCCGACATCAGGTCGACCCAGCGGCTCTCCGCCGGCACCGGCAAGGTGGTGCCGGAGAAGGCCTCGCCCGACCATGCCGCATCGCCGACGAGGCCGGAGACGAGTCGCGGCACGGCGACGAGGAGGTCGCCCTCCCCGCTTGTGGCATCGGACCGTGTGAATGCGATGACATGGGCGCTCAACCGGCCTTCTGCGGTCACCGCCAGGTGATCGGCATCCGCGTAGAAGCTGGGTCGCTCCGCCCGGTCGGCAAGGAGGCGCGCGAGCGTCGCCTGCTTGACCCGCCCATCCGGCCAGTGATCGAGCAAGCCGGCGATGTCGGCGCTCCCGTTCAGGGCTTCGGCACGGGCCGTGTAATCCACGGGGCGGCGGTTATCCGGGTCCACGAAGGAGAAGTCCCAGAATTCCGTCCCCTGGTACACGTCGGGCAAGCCCGGAAGCGTGGTCTTCAGCACCGTCCGGCCGAGGCCGGCGATCATGCCGAGATGGGCGAGCCGGCGCGCGATCGGACGCATGAGCGTCATGAACTTCGCGCCCGGCGCGATCAGGCCGGCGAAGAACCGCTTGACCGCCGCCTCGTACTGCTCGTCCACATTGACCCAGCTCGACCGGCGCTTGCCCTCGCGAAGGGCCTTTTCGGAATAGGCGTCGAGACGTTCGCGGAATTCCGCAATGGCGGCCTCGTCGTCCCCGTCCAGCAATTCCAAGGGCCAGGCGCCCAGGATGGCTTGCAGGAACATCCACTGGTCGTTGGCGTCGGGCGCGGGGCCCTCCTCCATGGCGGTGAGATGGGTCCGGGCCGATTGGCCGAGGATGGTCCAGGCCTCGGCCCACACCTCCGGGATCTCGGACAGGGCGAGGAGGCGCGAGCGGGCATCCTCGCCGCGCTTGGTGTCGTGGGTCGCCGTGGTGATCATGGCGTTCGGCCAGTCGCGGGCCCGCGCCGCCTGGAGCGCGTGGAAATGCTCCAGATCGATCCCGTATTCGCCCGGATCGCCGCCGACCTCATTGAGGGCGAGCAACTCGGAGAACCGGTAGAACAGCGTGTCTTCCAGGCTTTTCGCCATGACCGGCCCGGTCAGCTGCTGGAACCGGCGACGGAACCGCAGGATGACGGCGGGATCGGGCCGCCCCGGCCCGCCGGAATCGACGCGCCCCAGCAGAGCCTGTGAGGCGAAATCGTGGACCGACCTGTCCGGCAGGGCGCTCCAGCGCTTGGCCTTGGCCACCGCGCCCTCGATCAGGCGGATATCCTCGCCCTCGACATCGCTCTCGTCGAGATCGCCCGGCAGATAGGAGCGGTAGGTGGGAAAGCGCGCGATGATCTCGATCAGCGCGCGGCGGATGGCGTTCACCGAGAAGTCGCGCGTGCGCCGGTCCGCATCGGCGATCCGCTTCAAGTCGGCGGTGAGCACTTCGAGCTCGCTGGCGAAGCTGATCTCGAGGATCTCCGCCTTGGCCGCCCGGAGCTGTGCCTTGTAGGGCTCGTCCATGCCGGTGGCCCAGCGATAGAACCGGGTGATCCTGGTGTGCTTCTCCTGATCCACCAGGATGCCGTCGAGCTGGTTCAGCACGTCGTAGCCGGTGGTCCCGGCGACGGGCCAGGGCCGCAGCTTCTCACCGGGTTCGAGGATCTTCTCGACTACTACATAGAAGCCCGGGCCGACCGCGCTCTGCAGGGCGCGCGCATACCCCTGCGGGTCGGCGAGACCGTCGATATGGTCGATCCGCAGCCCGTCGATCCGCCCCTCGGAGATGAGGCGGAACACCGTCTCGTGCGAGCGGTGGAAGATGTCGGATTTCTCCACGCGCAGGCCCGCGAGGCCGTTCACGTCGAAGAAGCGACGGTAGTTGATGTCGCTGGCTGCCACGCGCCAATGGGCGAGACGGTAGGATTGCTGCTCGAGGAGCCGGTGGAGCGGCCCGAAACTGTCGGGCCTCCCCTCGAAACCGTTGAGCAGGGTCAGCGTGCGGTCAATGGCCTTCGCGATGGCCGGCGAGGCCTCCACCGCATCAGCGAGCCGGCGCTTGAGGCCGTCGGCCTCCTCCGGGAAGCCCCGGCGGCGCTCCGCATTCGTCTCTTCGCTCATCAGCCGCAGCCGCTCGGAGACGGCCAGAACTTCTGCCGCCGCATCGTCGCCGATCTCGCCATGCGCCGCCAGGGCGCGGTTGAGGATCGACGGATATTGCAGCGGGCAGATCGGGAATTGGTGCTCGTAATGCCAGACGCTGAAGGCGCCGGCGGCGGCGTCGTATTTCAGGTCGAGCGTGCCGTGTTCGAGGGCCTCGCCATAGCGATCGCCCAGGAACGGGATGACGAGGTTGTTGCGCGCGCCCTGGCGCTGCCAGTCGATGTCGAAGGCATGCGAGAGCGGCGAGAGATCGCCCCATTCGAGCACGGAGAGCCACCACGGATTATCGGCCCCGCCGACGCCCATGTGGTTGGGCACGATGTCGAGGAGCAGCTTCAGGCCGTGCCGCTGCATCACGTCGGAGAAGTGGACGAAGCCCTCTTCGCCGCCGAGTTCCGGGTTGATCGTCGAATGGTCGACGATGTCATAGCCATGGGTCGAGCCGGGCCGCGCCTTCTGGATCGGCGAAGCATAGACGTGGCTGATGCCGAGTTTCGCCAGATACGGCACGATCCGCTCGGCATCGGCGAACGTGAAGTCCTTGTGGAATTGCAGCCGGTAGGTGGCGCGCGGCGGCGGCGAGGCGAGACGCGCGGCTCCCGAACGGGGGCCGCGTTCCTCGGCCGACAGCGCGGCGGCGAGCTTTGCCAGCGGACCGCCCGGCGCCGCGATGGCCTCCAGGCTGCGGTCGAGCTTGCGCCGCCAGTTCGGATAGCCCTCCGTCGAGCCCGGCACGTTGGCCTGGCTCAGTTCCGAGATGACGTCCTCGTACTGCACCGCCGTCAGCATCGAGGGCGCCCGCGCGAGGTAGCGTGCCGCCGCTTCGAACGGCGCCGTCTCGGGCACGTCGTAGCTCGGCAGCAATTGCTCGGAGGCCAGAGCCTCGGTGAGGCGGGCGCGCTCGGTGACGCGCTCGCGGCGCTCCGCTTCCGCCCGCTCGGCGTCGTAGAGGCCCAGCGCCTGGCGAGTGTCGGTATCGACGCCGCGCCACCAGCCGACGAAGGTCGGCAGGTCATGCGTGGTAATCGCCGTCAGCGCATCGCGCGGATAGGCGCCGGGTCCCTTGAACCGGCCGCCATGCTCGCGCTCGAAGGCGAGGATGCGGTAGCTCAGGATGCCGGCCTGCATCAGCGCGTCGGAGAAGCCCTCCGGCGCGGTGCCGAGATCCTCGGCGATGACGAGGCACTTGGCCCGGTGGCTCTCCAGCCGCAGCACCGCGAGCATCGGCTCGAACGGCATGGCGACATAGGCCCCGTCCTTCGCCGATCCGGTGATCGGGATGAGGAAGAGCCGGGCGAGCTGGAACGCGTGGTCGATGCGGATCGCACCGGCATGGCGCATGTTCGCCTGGACCAGGGCGCGGAACGCCGCGAGCCCGTTGCGCTCCATTTCAAGGGGGTGGAAGGCCGGCAAGCCCCAATCCTGGCCCTTGGGCGCGAGGAGATCCGGCGGCGCACCGATGGAGACGCCATTGGCGAAGCGCTCAGGATGCGACCAGACTTCCGACCCGCCGCGATCGGCGCCGACGGCGAGGTCACGGTAGAGGCCGAGGCGCATCCCGCTTTCGAGGGCGGCCTTCGACGCATCGGCCAATTGGCGATCGGCGAGGTATTGCAGCCAGATATGGTAGGTGACGGCCTCGGCATGGGCCATCGCGAACGCCTCCACGGCCGGTGTCCCGGCGCGGCGCATCTCCTCCGGCCAGTCGCCGGACCAATAGGCGCCAAGCGCCTTGTAATGGGCGGACAAGGCCTCGAACGTCCCGTGCGCTTCGAGATCCGCCCCGCCCTCCTCGCGGAAGGCCGAGAAGGCGGGGTCCTGCCCCGCGCGAGCCGGGGATTCCTGCCAGAACGCCTCCAGCACGGGGGACAGCACGCCCCAGATACCGGGATGGTCCACCAGGGTCGCGGCCTGAAGGCCGGCGATGTCGGTGGCCTTGTCCGCCAGTAGCGCGGCGGCACGCGAATTGGTGAAACCGCGCAACGCGCCGGGTTCGATGAACAGGGTCTCCAAGAACAATCGCGAGGACGGCGAATAGGGCGAGATCTTGCTGCGGTCCGATTCGAACAGCGCATGGACCGGGCTCAGGCCCAGGAACGAGGCACCGCGAATGCCGGCATCCCGTGCGGCGCGGCCCGCATCGGCGTAGCTGCCGATGCCGAGATTGTGCGGCGAGCGGAGGCCATAGAGCTGCGCGGCGAGGCCCCAATCCCGCGCGCCCTCGTCGGCATAGGCGGCTGGGCGCCAGCAACGCTGCGGCGCGGAGATGACCCAGGCTTCCGATTTCCGCTCGCCGAGCGCCACGGTGAGCCGGTGGTAGCCCGGCGTCAGGGGCGGCAACTCGATACGGGGTTCACCCGCGCCCGTGATCGACGCCCTCCCCTCCCGCGCGAGGCCGCGCTCGTCGACGAGGCGCCACGACACGGCGCCGTGCGCCTCCGCGGCCTGAAGCGGGATCGTCGAGGCACGCCGCGCTTCGACCGGGTTCAGCGACGGGACGAGCCCGAGCCGGACGGCTTCGACCTCCGCGAGGCTGCTCGCGATCTCGTCGTCGTTGCTCGCCGGGAAGCCCAGGGCAGCGACCATGCCGCGCCGAGTTTCGATATCGGTCGCCACGGGCTGGCCGAACGCGTCGGTATAGCCGGATGCGATGCCGAGGAGGTCGGCCAGGCGTTCGAGATCGCGGCTCATCGGGCGGCTCCCGTCAGCACGATACCCGTCCAGGTGGGAAGCTCGATCTCGCTGCCCGTATGACCGTTCGACCAGATCACCTGACCTCCATGGGAATCGACGGCGAGGGGATCCGCGCCGAAATTGGCGACGAAGCGCAGGGTGCCCCCCGCATAGCGCCACGTCACGTCGAGGGAATCCGGGGAAGGCCGGGTCACGTCGGCCCCGAGATATTGCGTCTTCGTCAGGGGCACGACGGATTGGTGCCGGATCTGCAGCAGGTTGCGGGTGTCGGCCCAGACACCGCGATGGGGCTGCCGCTCCGGCTCGGACCAGTCGAGCTTCGAATCGAGGAAGGTCTGTTCCGCCGTGGGATCGGGGATGACCGACGTGTCGTCCGCGAAGGCGGCGAAGCTCTTGAACTCGCGACGGCGCCCCTCGCGCACGGCCTTGTTGAGCTCCTCGTCCGGCGCGAAATCGACGAAGAACAGGAACGGCGTCGTGGCCGACCATTCCTCGCCCATCCACAGCATCGGGATCTGCGGAGCGAGCAGGAAGCCGGCCCTGGCCAAGCTGAGCTTGTCGGGGTCGCTCAGCGCGCTCAGGCGCTCGCCGAGCGCCCTGTTGCCGACCTGATCGTGGTTCTGGAGGAAGGTGACGAAGGCCGAGGGCGGCAGATGGGAAGAGGGCTCGCCGCGCGGGTGGTTGTCGAGGCTCGGGAACGGCTCGCCCTGATAGGCGAACCCTTCCGCGAGGCAGCGGGCGAGATGCTCCACCGGCTTGTCGGCGAAGCTGACGTAATAGCCCGCATCCTCGCCGGTCAGCAGCACATGCCAGCAATGGTGGAGGTCGTCGGCCCATTGCGCCGTGTGCTGGAGCGGCTGGGCGTTGTCGTCGCGTTCGAGCCAGCGGGCCTGATTGGCCTCGTTCTCGAGGACGAGATGGATGTGCCGTCCGGGTAGCCGGGTGCGGATGGTCTCGGCGAGCTCGCCGATGAAGTGCTTCGGCGAATCGTCCAGAATGGCGTGGACCGCGTCGAAGCGGATGCCGTCGAAATGGTATTCCTCCAGCCAGTAGAGCGCGTTCTCGATGAAGTAGTCGCGCACGACCTCGCCGCTGGTCTCGCCGTCGAAGTTGATGCCGGCGCCCCAGGGTGTCTGATGACGCTCGGTGAAGAAGGTCTTGGCATAGGCGTGGAGGTAATTCCCGGCCGGGCCGAAATGGTTGTAGACCGCGTCGAGGAAAACCATCAGCCCGAGCGAATGGGCCTTGTCGATCAGGTGCTTGAGCTCGTCCGGGCGTCCGTAGACGGCATCCGGCGCGTAGGGCAGCACACCGTCATAGCCCCAGTTGCGGGTACCCTTGAAATCGGCGAGCGGCAGAAGCTCGATGGCGGTGACCCCGAGATGGGTCAGGTCTTCGAGCTTGGCCTCCAGGGCGGCATAGGTGCCCTCCGGCGTGGCGGTGCCCACATGCAGCTCGTAGAGGACGGCCTCTTCCCAGGGGCGGCCCGTCCATTCGCCGTCGCTCCAGTCGAACGCCTTCGGATCGATCACCTCGCTGAGACCCGACACGTCGTCGGGCTGGAAGCGCGAGGCGGGATCCGGCACGACGAGGTCGCCGTCGATGCGGAAACCGTAGCGGGCGCCGGCGCGGACATTCGGCACGGTGGCGCGGCGCCAGCCTTCACCGGCCTCGGGGATGGGATGCTCGGCCCCGTCGACCACGAGGGCGACGTCCTTGGCCGTGGGTGCCCAGAGGGCGAAGCGCACGCCATCCGCCGCGATGGCGGCACCGAAGTTCATGTCGTGTGTGCGCCGCATCAGACCGCCATCTCGCTCATTGGGAAACCTCGCGGCGGAGTCGCACCCGCCTGCGGTGAGAAGGCTGTCCGCGGTGCTCTGGTTCCCTCACCGAACAGCTTCGCTTGCGACGTAATGCGCGGGTCGCGGCGGACAACCGCCGGGCAGAGAAGTTTTATGTGCAGCGCGCCATTGATCCATGATTGTGCCCGTTCCGGCGGCGCGATGCATCGGTAAGCGCCACATGCACGTTGATGAGCGTCGCCTCGCCGATCAGCTGGCGGCAAACCTCAAGGGAGACAGCGCATGAGCCGCGGATATCCGTCCATGACCGCCTTGCTGGGCCTGCTCGCCGTGGCGGGCTACCAGAACAGGGACAAGATCGCCGAGTTCCTGGGCGGTGCTTCGAACAAGAGCACGGCTCCGGGCACGCCGGGGGCCGTCACCGATGGCCAGAGCGGCCTCAATCAAAGCGGGCTTGGCGGCATCCTCGGCCAGCTAGGAAGCGCCCTCGGAGATGCGGGCGCGGGCGGCCTCCTCGGCGGTGGCTTGAACGAACTCGTCGAGCGCTTCACCCAGAACGGCCACGGCGAGACGGCGTCCTCCTGGGTCAACCAGGGTCCGAACCAGGAAATCGCGCCCCAGAACCTCGAAAAGGCCATCGGCCCGGACATCCTGGCCACCCTCGCCCAGCAGACGGGACTGACCCGCGAGGAATTGCTGTCCCGCCTGTCGCGGGAATTGCCGCAGGCCGTCGACCGCTACACCCCCGACGGCCGCGTGCCGGCCTGAGGCGTTGCCTCCTCCCGGGCGCAGCCCACCCGGGAGGATCGATGAGGGTCAGAGCAGCGTGCCGCGCAGGATCAGCATCGCCACCGAAAAGTAGATGACGAGGCCGGTGACGTCGACGAGCGTCGCCACAAAGGGCGCGGAGGCGGTCGCCGGATCGAAGCCGAGCCGCTGGAGCACGAAGGGCAGCATCGATCCCGTCAGCGAACCGAAGGTGACGATGCCGACCAGGGCGGCCCCCACCGTCGCCGCCACCAGCATCCAGTGCTCGCCGTAATCGTAGAGCCCCGCCTTCTGCCAGACGACGATGCGAACGATGCCGATCGTCCCCAGGATGGCGCCCAGCAGCAACCCGGTCGGCACTTCCCGCAGGGCCACCCGCCACCAGTCGCGCAGGCGGACTTCGTGGAGCGCGAGCGCGCGGATGAGGAGCGAGGTTGCCTGACTGCCCGAATTGCCGCCCGAACTCATGATGAGCGGGATGAACAGGGTGAGGACGATGGCCTTCTCCAGTTCTCCCTCGAACCCCTGCATCGCCGTGGCCGTCATCATCTCGCCGAGGAACAGGGCGCAGAGCCAGCCGGCGCGCTTCCGGATCATCGTGCCGAAGCCGATATCCATATAGGGCTCGGGCAGGGCCTCCATGCCGCCGAAGCGCTGCACGTCCTGCGTCTGCTTCTCGACCATGGCGTCGATCATGTCGTCCACCGTGACGATGCCGATGAGGTGGCCCACCGCATCCACCACCGGCAGGGCCAGCAGATCGTATTTCGAGATCAGCCGCGCCGCCTCCTCGCGGCTGGCGGTGGGCGAGACGGCGAGCGGCCGCCGGCCGGCGGCGACGCTGAGGACGTTATCGTCGGGATTGCCGGAGATCAGCCGGCGCAGGGGCACGGCCTTCGTCAGCGCCTGGGTGCGCGGATCGAGGACGAAGATCGCGTAGATCGTCTCGCGGGTCTTCTCGACGGTACGGACATGGTCGAGGGTCTGCTGCACCGTCCAGTTGCCCGGGACGCTGACGAATTCCGTGGTCATCAGCGAGCCCACGCTCTCCTCGCCATAGGCGCTGAGCCGGTCGATCGTGCCGCGCGTCTCCGCATCGAGCCGCGCCCTCAGATCGGAGCGGCCCGGCTCCTCGATCTCGCGGAACACGTCCGTCACCCGATCCGCCGACATGCCGGACAGGTAGGAGGCGACCCGGTCGCGCGGCAGCATCTCGATGATGTCGGCGGCGAGGTCGAGTTCCGGCTGGTCGAGTACCTCCACCGCCCGGTCATGGGGCAGCCCGAGCAGGATCGCGGCGGCGACCTCGGGCGCCTCCTCGTTCAGCGCCTCGACGATGTCGGGCGCGCGTTCGTCCGACAACCGGGCGGCCAGCACGGAGGGATCGATCTTGGTCGGGAAGGGGGCGATCTGGTTCATGGGCTCACCTCGGGGGAGGAGTGCGATCGGGCCGTGTTCGGCCGGATCGCGGTGAGCCGCGTGTGAACCCGTCAGGGCCTCAGGCGGTCAGAACGATATCGGCCGGGCGGGCTGGATCGACGGGACTGTCGCTGGGCATGGATGGGAAATTCGGGCTCCAAAGCCTCCACCTGCGATGCGCACATGCGGATCGCCGAGGGGAAGCCGTCGGCGGCGCCCCCATGCGCTCCGCCACGGGGCGCGTCAAGATGAATTTCCCCCTGTCTTTCAGACCTGTCGGCGGGATGGCCGGGACGGCCGTGGGAACCGCCGTTTCGACGTTCGGAACGGGCGGCGCCGCGGCCGGGATGGGGTACCGAAGCAGCACAATCCTGCATCATAGTTCCCTAAAGAAGGAAAATCGTCCTCTTATCGGGTGAAATCCGGCCCTTACGATCCATCATATGAAAAATATAAGTCTCGTGCCCGCTTGTATTGCGCCCAACTCATTGCCTATGTTGAGGGCGTCGGACACGAAGGAGTTCTGCCATGGCATGGTCTACCCCCGTTGTTCAGGAAATCTGCGTCGGCATGGAAGTCACCAGCTACGAGTCGGCGGAAATCGATCCCTTCAACTAAGGGATCGGCGCCCTCACGGGCCCGTGTCACCAAGCCTCATCACTACCAACCAGGAGAAACGTCATGACGTGGTCTGCCCCCATCGTTCAGGAAGTGTGCGTCGGCATGGAAGTCACCAGCTACGAGTCGGCTGAGATCGACACCTTCAACTAAGTCGATCGCGACCAAGTCGATCGCTCCCTGGAGCGGTTTGAAGGGGCGGCATTCCATCGGGAATGCCGCCTTTTTCGTGCTCGCTCGGGACAGGGGATCGGGTCGGTGCAGAGATCGTCAGTCATGTCACCCATCGAAATGTCGACGTCACTGGTCTCGCCGCAAGGGTGAACTTTACGAGACCGTTCCGTCGAGAACTCTGCTAGGATGGTCACTTCGGCTCATGAGATGGGGACACGTTCGGGTCCCTGCGGTGAACTCGTCATTCGAGAGAAACACCCCATGACCCACGAGATGCCAGCCATGGAATTCTCGGACCTCACAGGACGGGCGACCCAGGACGGCATCACGGTGACGGTGAACGTCTATCGCTTCGCCGGCACGCAGGATCGGTGGACACTCGAAGTCATCGATCAGACGGGTTGGTCGACGGTCTGGGCCACCACCTTCGCCTCCGACGAAGATGCCCTCGACGCATTCATCGAGGCCGCCGAGGAAGGTGACGGCATGCGCGCGTTCCTCGAACCGCCGCCGACCTTGCACTGACGCAGATCGATATCGGCCTTCCGCCGCCGCACGCGCCTACCGGCTTCGCACAGTGACTCAAACGCCGTTCGCTTCATCCAAGCGCGTTCGACAATAGTGGCGACGGGTTCCCTCTGCTGCAAGGAGACGGTATTCACCCATCTACTTGTGCAGGCAAAGCGCCTCCCTCTCCGCCTTGTGGGAAGAGATCAGGATTGGGGGTGGCGCCGCTTGCCTCCGCAGCTTGAGGGTCGCCCAACCAGCCCCACCTCCACCCCACAAGCTCGACGGATCTCGGGCAGGCCCGAGATCCGCTGGGGAAGAGGGCTGCGCAACCTGCGAGATGTGTGAATATCGTAGCCCCCGCACCGCGAAATCTCGCGGCGTGGATGGCAGCGCCGCCCTGCCCCTCATGCCGACATTCGAGTGCCGGCCGAACAAAGTCCACGTCACACCCAAGGACGAACGCCCCCGCAGGGAACATCGCGCGTCGATGCATTCAGTCTCTGCGGGTGGACCACGTGCCATCACAACAATTGGAAAGTAGATCCATCATGAACCAACCCGACCTGCTCGCCGAGAACGTCTCCATCGCGGATCTCGCCGGCCGGAAAGCCGAGCGTCTGGAATATCTGAAAGGCGTCTACCTCAACATGGTCCCCGACCAGACGCGCAACCCGACGCTGCGTGTTCGCCTCAGCCGGGTCGGATCGAAAGTCCAGCCGCACTACCGGATCGAGAGCGACGACACCGATGGCCAGACCGTCATCTTGGGGGTCTATCAGGGCGACAAGCACAAGCCGCTCGCCAAGAGGCTGCACGACGATGACGGACCGACCTGGAGCAGCGAGACCATGAGCTACGTCGACCTCCGCACGCTACACAACAGCCAGATCGGGGTTTGAGCCGTCCATGATCGAGTTCTTCGACAGAGATGGCGGCGAGGCGGTTTTTTGCCACGACGGGCACTCGCTCTATCTCTGGAACGGCAAGGCCGCGGCTTTCATCCACGATGACAAGGTCTACGCCTATGACGGCCGCTTCATCGGCTGGGCGGATCGCGGCTGGATCTCGGACGAGGACGGAGCCTGCCTGCTCTTCGAACGGGACGCGGTGGGCGGCCCTCCCAAGCCCCAGCGGCAGGGGAAGACGACGCCCGGTCCGAGACGCCCGAAACCGGCACGGGCCGAAATGCAGCAGGCCCCGTCTCGTCCCGCCTCATTCGCGGCCTGGTCCCATCGCGTCTTTTCCGACCTGATCTGACCCTCGGCCGAACCCGTTCGCACGACCTCCCTCGCCACGTCGAACGGTGTGACGAGAGGGGTCGGGCGATGCCTGACGATAGGAAACTCGCATGACACTGACGAAGAAGCTGGCTCGCGTCCTCACCGACGAGACGGCGGGAGGCTATCGACTGACCATCGAGACCGTGGACGGGGAGATCTTCCGTATCCTCGCCACGGAGGATCAGGTGAACGACCTGATCGATGAACTCGATGAACTGGTCGGAGACGATGCCGACGACATTCCCGCTCTTTCCGAGGAGGAAGAGCGTGTCGGGGAGGAGCAGCCTTCGTAACGACGGGCCGAACGTTCGATTGTCCCGAGACGAATTCGGGTTGGTCTCGACTTTGGACGATGACTGGGTTGGCGGGGTACGCCCGGCAACCCCCGTCGTCGGGTCGGCCACGGCAGAGCTATCTTCCCGACCTCAGCCGGTCCTCGTATTGCGCCGCCAAAAGCTACGCGAGGGAACACGATTTCGCGACATCCACGAGGCCTTCACAGGCCTCGCGGCAACCCTCGTCACGCTCGACCAGATCGAACGGTTCGGTTCGGCACTCCGAGGCATCATCTGCGACGAGCCGCGCATTGGCCCTCATACGACTTGGACCCGATTCCGCCCGCTGATCTTGGCCCTGTACAAAGCTGCATCCGCTCGTTCGATAGCAGCCACGACCTCCGCTCCGTCATCCGTCATCTCGACGGCGAGGCTGACCGTGACCGCAATCGAGTGACCGTTCCATGCGATCGGCTTGTCTTGAAGTGTGAAGCGAAGGCGTTCGGCGAGGAAGACAGTCGCGTGGCGATCGTGCCCTTCAAGGACGATCACGAATTCCTCGCCGCCAAGGCGAGCGAGAATAGCCGCCTCCGGTAGGACCGACTTTGCGCATTTGACGAACTCGCGCAGAACGTCGTCTCCGGCGGCGTGGCCGAATCGATCGTTGATGGCTTTGAAGTGGTCGAGATCGGCGACGATCACCCCGGCCACCTTCCGCTCTTTTTTGAGTTCGCGATCAAGGCCCTTGCGGTTCAGGGCGCCGGTCAGGGGATCGTGATTCGCAATCTGCTCCAACGCCGCATAGGACCTCTCGGACTGAAGGGCGAGGATCGCTGTCGTGAGCACGATCGACGTCACATGATCGTTGATCGCAACGATCACCACCGTCAGTTGCTCGACGTTGGGTGAGAACGGCAGGATCGGCAGACAGAGCGCAGCGGCGATGGCAGCCTGCGCAAGGCCTGCGATGCGCCGTATGGCCGATCCCCGCGAGGTCGAAAGCACGTAAACGGCTATCGCGGCCTCAAGCTGCGCATAAGCCAGCGTACTCACCGTATTGACCGTCTCGGCATCCCGACCGATCGCCGCCAGACCGACATGCAGGAGAGCCGGCAGCAAGGTCAGGACGGCCATGACGGGCGTCAGAGGTCTTCGCCCGTCGAAGACGCGAAAACCGACCCAGAACATGCAAGCCGTCAGCGACCAACCCAGCGAAGAAAGCCAACTCCCGTAGCGGCCGAAGTCGTCGAAGCCGACTGTTATCGCGGCGCTGATCAGATAGTTCGATCCGAAGCAGAGGAATGAGAACTCATCTCTACGAAGAAACCAGCCGTATACGAACACGAGCCCGCACGTCATGAAGACGATCAGCTCGGTCAGTTGTAGAGTTGGAATCGAGACGGTCATTATACCTAATTAGCTTGCTCAGAGCGCACCAAACAAGCTTCAATCAAGAATTTCCCATTACGGGTTAGGAACGTTCAAGAGAACCGCCTAAATCGATTCAGGGTAATAAAGTTTGCAGCGAGTCTGGTGAGGGCTCTGCGGCTATCGCTTCATTGTCCTTCGGTTCGGCACGCCTTCGGTACTGGATAGCGAGGCTCGGCCCCAGGAAACCAGTCGGAACCTGCTGCGCGCCGGGCGGCCTCCGGTCATGCCTGGCCGCCCCGGTTCATATCTCGTTCCCGGCGATTCGCCATCTCTGTCGTCCTAAGCAGGTTTCGCAGAAGTGGCCCCCGGTTCCGCGATTAAAACCTGCGACACATCAAGGAGCTGAGCAGCATGAAGCGTTGGCGTGCCAACGGGACCCTGCTTAGAGGCGGTAGCGGATCTGGTCGGTCCAGAAGCGCTCGAGACGGCCGAGGGCGACGTTGAGGCGCCCGAAATCGTCGTCGGAGATGCCGCCGATCGGCTGGATGGTCCGGGCGTGCTTATCGTAGAGGCCCTGGATGATGTCGTGGATGGACCGGCCCTTGTCGGTGAGGCTGATCCGGACCGAGCGGCGGTCGGTCTTCGACCGGGCGTGGTGGAGGTAGCCGGCCTCGACGAGCTTCTTGACGTTGTAGGAGACGTTGGAGCCGAGATAGTAGCCCTTCGTCCGGAGCTCGCTGGCCGTCAGTTCCTTGTCGCCGATGTTGTAGAGCAGCAGCGCCTGGACGCTGTTGACGTCCTCGCGGCCCCGGCGCTCAAACTCGTCCTTGATCACATCGAGCAGGCGGCGGTGGAGCCGTTCCACGAGATGCAGCGCTTCGAGATAGGATCCATGCACCGGGGTGGTCTCGGTGGAAGTATTGGTCTCGATCACCTTGGCGGACTGGGACTTCATCTGATTGCCTCGTCAGGGTTCTTGCTCGGGCGCCGTGGTGTTCGGCACCGCTTATGAAGCCAATTTACGAGTGACCGATGAAAGACGATTTAAGCGATAGGATGAATATGCGATTTACCTCTGTCGGTAAATGCAAAATGAAAGTAATCCAGTAAGGTGTTGTTTACCTGACCTCGCGAGCCGCAGCCCAAGACAAAGCGAAGTAGACCACAATGATACTTGCATGCGCAGCAAGGGACGAGACCGACATCGGCAGCAGATGCGGAGTGAGGATCGCCAGGGTGACGGCACTCGTGGCGGCCAACAACCAGACCACACCGCCCCAGGCGCTGGTCAGCCACATCCCGATCGCCGCCGTGAAGTCGATCACCGCGAAATAGACGATGACGGCTTGGCGGCCGAGGGGTTCGGCCTCGAAAGGACGGGCTCCGGGAAAGATATCGAGGATCGTCGCCCAGGTAGAGACGCCCTTTGCCAGCCAGAACATCGCCGTCAGGCGCATGAACCAGACCAGAACCACGTCCCACCCCGTCTGCGGTGCACGCGGCGACCGCTCGATCCGGTCGCCGGCCATCTCGCTGGCGCGCCCGCGCCCGTCCCGCGTCGCACCGACCTTGGTCAGTCCCCTCATGATAAGATCCTTTCTGATCCATCGAATTTCGGCGCGTCGCCATCGGGCAGATCGGTGAAGGCCTCGGCGATCGCCGCCGGGTCCACCTCGGCCAGGGTCGCGGGTCGCCAGTCCGGGCGGTTGTCCTTGTCCACGAGCACGGCGCGGACCCCTTCCCGGAAGTCGTGCCAGTGCATGGCGCGCATGGCGAGGCGATACTCCGCCTGGATCGCCTCGGCGAAATCCATGGCGAGGCCGCGCTTCATCTGTTCGTGGGCGATGCACAGGGAATGCGGGGAGCGCGTGCGCATCAATGCGGCGGCCTCCGTGGCGAAGGGCGACCCGTCCGAATCGAGTCTCGCCAGGATTTCGACGACGCTGCCGGCGGAGAAACAGGCCTCGATCGTACCGCCATGCGACGTGATCGGGCCGACCTCCTGAAAGGCGGTCGCGTGGCGGTCGAAAGCCCGTCCGATGACGCCACCTTCGGCCAGGTCATCCGTGATCGCGTCGAAGTTTTCCGCCGCCGAATGATGGGTGGCGAGCCCCAGAGCGAGGGCATCTCCGGCACCGATCCGGGCGCCGGTGAGGGCGAGATAATGTCCCGCGTAACCGGGCAGACGCGGCAGCGCATGAGTCATTCCCACATCCGGAAAGAACCCAATTCCCACTTCCGGCATCGCCAGCGCGTAGCGCTCCGAGGCGACCCGATGGCTGCCATGCAGGGACAGCCCGACTCCGCCGCCCATCACGATCCCCTCGATCAGGGCGATGTAGGGTTTGGTATAGCGCTTCACATAAGCGTTGAGGTGGTACTCGGCGAGCCAGAACTGCCTCACCTCCTCGTCCAGCCCCTCCCGCAAGAGGTCGTAGATCTGGCGGATGTCACCACCGGCACAGAAGGCCCGGCCGCCCCGGCCACGGACGACCACGCGGGTGATCCTGTCGTCCCGCTCCCATTCGGCCAGGGCGCGATACATCGCCGTCGACATGGAGAAGGTGAGCGCATTCAGGGATTTAGGCCGATTCAGAGTGATGAGGCCAGCTTCGCCGCGCCGCTCGAACAGGATCTCCGGCTCCATCCATCGTCTCCGGTTGGCCTCCGGCTGGGGCTGTCTCGCCCCTCGTGGGGCTCGCGGGTTTCCACGCGGTCCGTGGTGCGAGCATCGGGACATGCCACGCTCGCCCGGTCGCTTAGACGAACTCTGCCGAGACCCGTCAACATGCCCCGTCCATCGGGGAGCGGCGATCGGCCCGGGTTTCGAAGAGTTTTGGGGATGTGTTAGGCCGGCTCCGACGCGCCCGCGACGAGCATTCGAGACGAAGACCATGACCGAAGCGACCCCGACCCCGCGTCCCCTCGCCATCGAGACGGCCAAGGCGAGTTCCGCCGCGTCGCTGAGCATCACGCAGCGCCCCCGCCGCAACCGCAAGGCGGAGTGGTCGCGCCGCCTGGTGCGGGAAAATACCCTGACGGTGGATGATCTTATCTGGCCGCTCTTCGTCATCGAAGGGACCGGCCGACGCGAGCCCATCGCCTCGATGCCGGGGGTGGAGCGCCTCAGCGTGGACGAGGTGGTCCGCGACGCCGAGCGCGCGGCACGGCTGGGAATCCCTGCGATTTCGTTCTTTCCCTATACCGACCCCGCCCTGCGCGACCCGACCGGATCGGAATCCCTGAACTCCAATAACCTCGTCTGCCGCGCGGTGCGTGCGGTGAAGAAGGCCGTGCCCGAGATCGGCGTGATGACCGACGTCGCCCTCGATCCCTATACCAGCCACGGCCATGACGGCCTGATCGAGGACGGGGCTATTCTCAACGACGAGACGGTGGCGCTCCTCGTGGAGCAGAGCCTGATCCAGGCCGAGGCGGGAACCGACATCATCGCCCCCTCCGACATGATGGACGGTCGCGTCGGCGCGATCCGGAGCGGCCTCGACAAGGCCGGCTTCCGTGACGTCCAGATCATGGCCTACGCGGCGAAGTATGCCAGTGCCTTCTACGGCCCGTTCCGAGATGCCATCGGCACGACGGCGGCCCTGGTGGGCGACAAGCGCACCTACCAGATGGATCCGGGCAATTCGGACGAAGCCCTCAGGGAAGTCGCCCTCGACCTCGACGAAGGCGCCGATTCCGTGATGGTGAAGCCCGGCCTGCCCTATCTCGACATCATCCGGAGGGTGAAGGACGAGTTCGGCGTCCCGACCTTCGCCTACCAGGTCTCGGGAGAGTACGCGATGATCGAGGCCGCCGCCCTCAACGGCTGGCTCGACGGCACCCGTGCCATGACCGAGAGCCTCCTCGCCTTCAAACGTGCCGGCGCCGATGGCATCCTGACCTACTACGCCCCCCGCGTGGCCGAGCGCCTGCGCGACGGCCTCTGAAATGCGCCGACGGGCCGTCATCGGCCCTGCTGCGCTCCTGCTTCTGGTCGCCCCCTTCCTGGCAGGCTGCGACAGCTCCATCGACCGGCAGCGGATCACCACCTGCCGGCGAACGCTTCCTGCGCTGGTGGCATCGGACCTCCCGCCCCGTCTGCTCCATGTCGGCCGTGGATCGGCGCCCGACAGCGTGCGCGTCGATTACGCTTTGGGCCAACGCCAGCACCGCATCGACTGCCTGTTCGACGGCGGCGCGGGTCTCATCGGCGTCCGCATGGACCACAAGGCGGTGTCGGGCGGAGCGCTTTTCATGCTTAAGAAATACTATCTCGAAACGTTAGATTCCGAAGCAAACGACCCCGTGCCGGCGCGCTAGAGTTGTGCCCGCTCAGCTTGGATCATAGGCATCGTATCCAGCGGCGGTGAGATAGTTGCGGCACTCGTTCGGCCGGAAGGCAGAGAAAGCCTCTCGAATGGCGATGGTCAGGTCGTCGGCGGTTCGCGCTGCGGCGGTCCGAAGGAGGGCTTTGACCTTGGCAAAGACTTGCTCGATGGGATTGAACTCGGGACTGTAGGGCGGGAGGTAGAGAACTCGTGCGCCGACCGCCTCGATGGCCTCGCGCACCCCAGCGACCTTGTGGGCGTTCAGGTTGTCGAGGATGACGGTATCGCCGGGCTTGAGCACCGGAGCCAGGGTGTCGGTGACGTAGGCCCGGAAGCGCATACCATTCGTGGCTCCATCGAAGACGGTTCTGGCGATCAGTCCCGTGGCGCGCAGGGCGGCGGTGATGGTAGTGGTCTTGTAGTGCCCGTGAGGCACGGCGATCCGGCAGCGTTCGCCGCGCGGAGCACGACCATAGCGGCGGGCCATCTTGGTCGTGGCGGCCGTCTCGTCGAGGAAGACCAAGCGATCCGGATCGAGATCGGGTTGGCGCTCGAACCAGTCCTCGCGTGCGGCCTTCACATCCGGCCGCTCCTGCTCGGCCGCGTGGACAGCCCCTTTTTACGGGTGATCCCATGCCGGGCGAAGAAGCGTGACAGGCTGCTCGTGCTTGCCCGGACGCCCCGTTCCGAGAGCCTGTCGCGCAGTTCCCGCAGGAAAGAGAGCGGGTGCTCTTCGTAGATCCGAAGGATCAGGGTCGCCTGCGCTTCCAGGCGCTGCGAGTTGCGGTCGCCGCCCATGGGCCTGGGCGCGATCCGCCCGTCCTGCCGAAAGCGCTCGTGCCAACGGATCGCGCTGGCTGCCCCGACCCCGAAGCGTTTGGCAGCCTGACGCCGCGATGCACCTGCTTCAATCGCGGCGACCACACGCTCGCGCAGATCGACCGACAGGGCTGACGGCATGGCAATCCTCCCTCATAAGCCCGTCCAGTGAATCACACGCCAGCCAGATCGCCTACCCCAAGCGATTCAACCCGCCAGGGCACGGCTCTAGGCATTCGCGCGGCCCTGGCATTCTTATTGCTTGGGTTTCCTTGGGGAGGCGACAGGATTGTCTCTGACCGGCAGACCTCGAATCGTTCGCAGTCGCCTGCCGGCCAATCTCGATCTTGAATCGATATTTAAATACCAAGCGCTGAGCTTGGGCGATCCATTTTGAGGATGCGATGTCGACAAAACTCAACGAGGCAGATCATCCAGCCGACAGTCTTTCGATGCTCGTAGAGACGTCGACCCAGCAGCTGAAAGCCCTCACTCACCGCAGCGTGGGATCGATCAAGTCCATCACCCGGCGCATGAATCTGCTGGCCCTTAACGCCCTCATCGAGGCCGCTCATGCGGGGGAACGCGGGGCCGGCTTCTCCGTCGTCGCCAATGAGGTCCGCACCGTTGCGGGTGAGATCGAGGGTCTCGTCTCAGGCCTCGGCAACGCCCTGGGAGACGGTGTCGACAACCTGACGCAGGCCGTGGAGCATCTCGCCAGCGAGAGCCGTTCCGCGCGCTGCATCGATCTCGCCCTCAACGCCGTGGAGATCATCGACCGCAACCTCTACGAGCGGACCTGCGACGTGAGGTGGTGGGCGACCGATGCCGCGGTCGTCGAGTGCGCGCTCGCCCCGTCGGAAGCGGCACGGAAACACGCCTCGCACCGGCTCGGAGTCATCCTCTCCGCCTACACGGTCTATCTCGATCTCTGGCTGTGCAGCCTCGACGGCAAGGTCATCGCCAATGGCCGGCCCGACCGGTTCAATGTGGTCGGCCAGGATGTGAGCCATGAGCCGTGGTTTGCCCGCGCCAAGCCGCTAGCCTCGGGCGATGACTTCGCCGTGGCCAATGTGGCGCGGGTCGCCGCGCTCAACGGGGCGCAGGGCGCCACCTATGTCGCCTCCGTGCGATCAGGTGGTGAGACGAACGGCAAGGCGATCGGCTTTCTCGCAATCCATTTCGATTGGGAGCCGCAGGCACGCACCATCGTCGAGGGTGTCCGCCTCGCGCCGGCGGAGCGGGCCCATAGCCGTGTCATGCTGCTCGATGCCGAGAACCGCGTCATCGCCTGTTCCAAGGGCAACGGACTCCTCACGGAGCGCTATCCCCTCCGCACGGAGGGACGGAGCCAGGGAAGCTACATCGATGCAGCGGGGCGCCTCGTCGCCTTCCACGAGACGCCTGGCTACGAGACGTATCGCGGATTGGGATGGCGCGGTGTGATCGAGCAATCCGCCTGACGGAGTGGCAACGAAGCCCATGTGACCTTGAGTGAAGGCATGGGCCCTCCCATGTCTTCTCATGAAGGAGAACCGTCTCCCCTCTCAAAGGCTACCGGCCATGCTCAACACGCCCCCAGGCTACGACCCCGCCGGCTATGCCGAGCGTTTCGGGACCGGCTTTCCGAGCAACCTTCCGATGCCCTTTGTGCGGGCGAGCCTCGGCGCACGTTTCGTCGCCTATCTCCTCGACATTCTCTTCATCCTGGGCTTCACCGCGCTCCTCACCCTGGCGATCACGGTGCTCGGGGTGCTGACCTTCGGGCTCGGCTGGACCCTGTTCGCGATCCTTCCCGCCAGCGGCATCCTCTACAGCGCGGTGACGGTGGGCGGCGCCGCCCAGAGCACCTGGGGCATGCGGATGATGGGTTTGCGCGTGGTGACTCCGGCCAGCGGCCTACGGGTGGATTTCCTCACCGCCGCCATCCACGCCCTGCTGTTCTACGTCGCCATCTCGACGTTCCTGCTTTGGTTCGTCGATATCCTGTTCGGCCTCATGAGATCGGACCGGCGCCTGGGCCACGACGTTCTCGTCGGCCTCGCGGCGGTGCGGCTCTGATTACACCGGGGGACGAGGTCCAAGGAGGATTTCGTCTCTACCGCGAGACGTAAGGGGGCTGCGCGATACCGACGTCTCCGCCGCCCTTCGATAGAACGGCGTCTCCCTCAGGTGCTTGCTTTTCCCGATCTTGCCGCTTGTCGAAACGCCGCCAGACCGTGAGGGCCGACAATACGTAGTTGCAGGCGGCCCCCACCAGGATGCCCACCCCCGTAGCCAGCCACCAGATGCCCGTCGCTGTATAGATGAGGTGTGCGACCAGGATGTTGTTGAACGCACCGCAGGAACAGGACAGGCAGAACACCGCAAGCCCTCGCAGAAGGTCGATCCCGACGATCCGCTGGTCCCGATATGTCAGGACGTTGTTCAGGAAAAAATTGGCCGTCATGGCGCCGAGCGTGGCAGCAGTCTGAGACAGCAGGAAATTATCGTTCAGGACGTATAGCATCAGCCCCAGAAGGGCCAGATGGACGATGACACCTAGGCCACCGACCAGGGCGAAGGAGACGAACCGCGTCGGAAGTGCTCCGAAGACGGATTTCGCAATGAGAAGGACGGCGAAGTCGAAGAGAACCCTCTCGTCGAGCTTGCTTTGCCCGGTAAGCCGGGGCCCGAAGACGTAAGGAACCTCCTTGATCTTCATCGCCCGCCCACCCTGAACAAGGATGTCTGCGAGAAGCTTGAAGCCGTCGCGGCTCAGGCGCGGCTCGGCTTTCACCAAAATACTTCGGCGCATGAGGAAGAAACCGCTCATGGGATCGCTGGTCTGGACCCGCAGCAGAGCCCGTACCAGACGGTTGCCGGCATTGCTCAAGGCTTGTCGGACGGACGAAAAGGCCGCCACGTCGGGATCGTCGACATAACGGCTGGCGATGACGATGTCGCACTTGGTCGACGCCATCAGGTCGAGCATTGGCACGAGGGTCGCAGGCTCGTGCTGGAGGTCCGCATCCATGACCGCAACGAGTTCGGACCGCGCCGCGAGCATCCCCTCGATACAGGCTCCCGCCAGCCCGCGTCGGCCGGTCCGCGTGATGATTCTGATCCGGGAATCGGCCTTGGCCAAGCTCTCGACGACGGCTGAGGTGCCATCCGGGGAATCGTCGTCGACGACGATCACCTCGAACGGATGTCGGTCGAGCGAGGCGGCGATCCGGCCGCAGATGACCGCGATGTTATCCCGCTCGTTGAATGTCGGGATGACGATCGTGACGAGAGGCCGATCCGCATCGGGTGCGAACGTCGCCTGGGGCAGAGTGAGAGTCACTGGCGGCCTTTCGCGCCGATCCTGGGCTTCGGCCAGGTACCATCGAAACGGCTCGCCCGAACGACCTTCAGATCGTGCATCTTGCGCCCATTGAAAGTCAGACGGATGGGTGAGTCCTCCGAGAACGTCGCGAAATGATTATCGAGATTATACCGGATTGCATCGGGATTGGCATACCTGTCGACGATGATGGCATCCATACCCCGGAAGCGCGCCGGATCCGCGAGATAGGTGAAGTGGATATTGTCTCCGGCGAGGCACAGGCTGCGGAACTGCTGTCGGATGGCATAGAAGGCCTTGGCGCAATCTTCCCAACGAGTGGCGGCAATGAAGGTGCGGGCGGGATCGACACCGCGAGCATTCAGCGCGGAGGGAAGATCGCTCCAATCGTAGAGTTCCAGGAGGATTGGATCCTGGTTTCGGAACGCTTTAGCCGGAGCGACCCGCTCGGCCCAGCCGGTAAAGGCATGTAGCAGTAGTAGGCCGATCGCCAGGATCGTCGTTGCGGCTAGCGTCGCGAGCCAGCGCCGTGCGGCGTCCGGCCGGTCGCTGGCTGCGAGGCCGTCCGCCCAGGCGCCTACGAGCGGCAGCAGGGGAAGATACCCCATGGACGCCCAGTGATAGCCGCGCAGTGGATGGCTGCTCCACACCATCACACCGAGAATGAACAGAAGAACGGGCGCCGCGAGACAGGCGAGAAGCCAGGGTCCTGCCTCCCTCGGGCCGTTTCTCAGGCTTCGATACAGCATGTAGAAGGCGGGAAATAACACGAGTGGGTGGACGATCATTACCTGTGTCAGGGTCCAGCGGAACGCTCTCGTGAGGTTCACGCTCCCGTTCCCTTCGGCGCGCGCACCCTGATATAGGAACGAAACCCAGCCGTGCTCCGCATTCCAGATGATGACCGGGAGGAGCGGCAACAACAGGAAGACGAGGCCGAAATAGGTGGCCGGCCGAAGGAGCCAGCGCCTTCCCTCGGCTTGGCTCGCAACTGCGACGAGAAGGCCCGGCACAAGAAGGACCGCGAGGTACTTCGAGGCAAGGGCACAACCGAACAGGAAGGCGCAGGCAAACCAGATCCCGTTGTCCTGCATTCTTCGGGCGGCGAAATCGATGTGAAGGAAGGCAAGCAGGGCGGCGAGGATGAAAAGGGTCATCGGCCCGTTCGTCTGGGCCAGACTCCCATCCGACAATCCGAGAAGCGGGGACAGGGAGTAGGCGCAGACAGCGTAGAGCCCGGCACGCGAATTGAAGATCCGCAGTGTGATCAGATAGATCAACCACCCCGAAACCACCGACATCACCAGGAATGGGAGGCGCACGATCACTGCATCGTCGGATCCGAACAGACGCATGACACCGGCGATCGTCCACCATGTCAGGGGTGGCTGGTCGAAGAACGAGATCGACGGGTTCCTCGCGACGACGGCACCGTATGTCTCCATGAAGGTAAGGTCGAGAAATCGCACCGCGACCAGCCGGGCGATGAACGAGACGACCAAGACAACAATGACGTGATGCGTATAATCGGCCGATCGAGCGGCATCCCCGAAGGGATTGGCCTTCGCGGCACTCGGCGGGTCGTAGCGCATCGGCGTTAGTTGGAGGGAGCTGATCTGACTAATTCCTTGTCCAGTCTTGCAAAAGTAGATCGACCGCGTCCGAGTCGCATGCCGGTCGTCTCGCGATCCTCCGATGTCGCGTCACGATTTTGCCCCTGCTGATGGCAACGAACACAATTCCCGTGAGAATTTTGCTATCGTGTTTCAACTCACCGACATGAGCCCGGTCACGACATGGGATGATTTCGTCCTGAATTGCCTCCGAAATACGGTCGCTCCCCGCCCGGGCGCGGTGATACGCTCGGCGGGCCGACCATGCCAGCCTTCACGCTGAAAATGAGATACCGCGACGTTCACCCACTTGAGACCTGGCACGGGGCGGGTACACTCATCGAGTGCGGGGAACGCTCCCGCCGGCCCCAAGGTCAGCTGCAAGCGTGACGAGCCATCCCCGAGACACCCCGCAATTCTATCTGACGGCACCTTCGCCCTGCCCTTATCTGCCGGGTCAGGAGGAACGGAAGGTGTTCACCCATCTCGTGGGGCGGCGCGCCCGTGACCTCAACGAGATCCTCACGCAGGGCGGCTTCCGACGCTCGCAGACCATAGCCTATCGCCCGGCATGCGAGACCTGTCGGGCATGTATCTCCGTGCGAGTTCTGGTGTCGGATTTCGTCGCTTCGGCGAGCCATCGCCGCATCCTCCAGCGGAACGCGGATCTCATCGGCAATCCTGAGCCCAATCGTCCTGCCTCGGAGCAATACGCTCTCTTTCGCCGTTATCTCGACGCGCGCCACGGTGATGGTGGCATGGTCGACATGACGGTGCTCGACTACGCTATGATGATCGAGGACAGCCACGTCGATACCCACCTCGTGGCCTATCGCCGACGCGGCCCGGACACCGCGATCAACGGGCGGGGTACGGGTCCGACCGTAGCTCTCTGCCTGACGGATGTGCTCTCCGATGGCCTGTCGATGGTCTATTCCTTCTACGATCCGGTGGAGGCCCAGCGTTCGCTCGGAACGTTTATGATCCTCGACCATATCCGCCGCGCCGCTTCCCTCGGCCTGCCCTATCTCTATCTTGGCTATTGGGTCGATGGCTCACGCAAGATGGATTACAAGGCCCGCTTCCGACCCCAGGAGCGCCTGATGGGGCCGGGCTGGCAGCGGGTGGATTAGTCCGCCGCCCCGATCGCTCACCGGAGCGGCGTCGACGCGAACCACGCGTCAGAATTTGGCGATCACCTGAGCGCGAATGATCCTCGGTGCGCCCGGGCTGATGTTGTTGTTGCCGTCCGCCGTGGCGATGTAGCCCCGGTCGAAAAGATTCTCGATGTTGATCTGCGCCCGCACCAGATCCGTGACCTGATAGAAGAGGCCGAGATCGAAGCGGGTGTAGCCTGGGAGTCTGACCGTGTTGTCGGCCGCCGCGAACGTGTGGGTCTGATGGATCGCGCCGATACCGAACGAGAAGAACGGCGTGACCGCGAACTTATTCCATAAGGTGACGGCGTTGAACGGCACCAGTCCGACATGGTTGCCCGGGACGATAAGTGCCGAGCTGAACCCGCTGACGATGCGCGCATCGGTGAAGGCATAGCCGCCCGCGACCTGCCACCAATCGGTGACGAAGCCGTTCGCGCCGATCTCGACACCCTTCGCGTTGGTCTGGCCGCTCAGCAGGAAGAAGCCAGGGCGGTTCGGATCGGCGAGCCGCTGGTTGAACCGGTCGAGGTCGTAGAGCGCGCCGGTGAGTTGGAGCGTCGACGAGAGGTCCCATTTCACGCCGACCTCGCGGTTCTCGAACCGCTCCGGCTCGGCGATGGCGAGCCCTTCGGACAGGGCGCTGAACTGGTCGCCGGCGGATGGCAGGTAGGAGATGCTGTAGTTGCCGTAGAAGGCGAGGCTGTCCACCGGCTTGAACACCAATCCGACCCTGGGCGACAGCAGATCATCGATGCGGGAATTGGTGACGTTGGTGCGCCGGTCCGTCGAGGAGAAATCGAAATGATCGTAGCGCAGGCCACCGATCACCTGGACATGGGGGCCGATCTCGATCTGATCCTGGACGTAGACCGCAGCCAGTCCGAGGTCGTAGCGGCTGTTGGAGGACGAAGCCAGGTTGCGGAAACTGACGGGGACTCGCGAAACCGGTGAGAGCGGATTGACGGTCAGCGTCTGCGTTCCGGTCGTCGCGAAGAAGCCTTCCTCCCGGTAGGTGATGCCTTCCTGCTTGCCGAGTTCGAAACCCGCGAGCAGCGTATGGGCCAGCGGCCCCGTGGCGAATTTGTACGTGAAATCGTTCTGGTTGAAGAAGTTTGTCCTCGGCGTGTCGTTGTTGAACGCGCTGAGATCGACGGTCGTCCCGGCGGCGTTCACCGCACCGCCGGCGCGGATGCTCGGATACACGACCTGATAGGCCTTGGCGTAATCGGCGTAGCGGAACTGGCTCCGCATCTCGACGCCCGAGGCGAAGCGGTGATCGAGAACCGCCGTCGCGATATGTGCATCCACGCGGGAGTAGCTGAGGTCGGGATTGCCGAAGAACGTTCTGATGTTGTCGCGATACCGATAGGGCCGCCCGAACTGGGACGGGATCCCGCGATCCGCCGTCCGATCGTCGTGGAAATACTCGTAGGACAGTTTCAGCGTGGTCTCGGGCCCGAGCAGGATCGTCGCCGTCGGATTGATGCCCCAGCGCCGCAGATCGACGTGGTCACGATAGGTGCTACTATCCTCGAACATTCCGTTGAGGCGGAAGAACACGCTGTCCGAGACCCGGTCGCCGACATCCACGGCCACCCTTTTATTGAAATACTGGCCACCCTGAAGGATGACTTCCCGAACCGGAGTTCCGGTGGCGTCCTTGAGCACGCGATTGACGACGCCCCCGCCGCCGCCGCGACCGAAGATCATTGCGTTCGGTCCCTTGAGCACTTCGATCCGCTCGACGTTGTAGAGATCGCGGTAGTACATCGCGTCGTCGCGCATGCCGTTGACGTAGAAATCGGCGCTGGATTGCTGCCCGCGGATCACGACCTCGTCCCGGTTGCCGGCACCCTGGTGCAGGAACACGCCGGGCACGTAGCGCAGGGCTTCGGTGACTCCCTGGAACCCCTGATCCTGGACTTGCTCGCGCGTAATGACCGTCACCGCCTGCGGGGTGTCGATCAGCTGGGTGTCCGTCTTCGTCGCGCTCCGGCTGCGGTTGGCGCGGTAGCCTGTAGTATGTCCCCCTGTTCCCTCGACATTGAGCTGGTCTAACGTGACTTCAGCATGATGACCGGAATCGGGAATATCTGCCTGTGCTTTGGCTGCCCGCACGTCCGACATGAAAGGTACGGCTGTTAGAACCGTGATCAGACGTAGGCGGACAAAGGGGTGCATCGGTGCGCCTCAGTTATATTTGCAATATTCTGCATAAATAGCGATATATTCCGCTCATCGTGCAGATGCTATTTGTCTAATAGACACGCTAAATTGATCGGCAACCGGTTGCGGCCAGTTTGACAGCGACCTAGATTTTGGAATCTTTTGATAATTATTCTAGAATATTGCCCAAGTTTCAGGACATGCGATGGAAATCCCGTCATTAGTGCATCAGCTCGGCTATTCGGACGCCTCTGGTTTCGCCACTGCGATGCATAAATGTATCACTCCATACAGAGTGCTTCTGTGACGTCGCGTTGAGCGCAGCCTCCGCTCATGCTAGGCGCCAGCCTCATCGCTCCAACCCGTCCTGCCCGAGGCGTCGCATGATCCCCCGCTATAGCCGCCCCGAAATGACGGCGATCTGGTCACCCGAAAGCCGCTTCCGCATCTGGTTCGAGATCGAGGCTCACGCCACCACGGCGCTGGCCGAGATCGGCGTCGTGCCCAAGGAAGCTGCTGCGACGATCTGGGAAAAGGGCCGCGACGCGGTCTTCGACGTCGCCCGCATCGACGCCATCGAGGCGGTCACCAAGCATGACGTCATCGCCTTCCTGACGCATCTGGCCGAGATTGTGGGCCCCGATGCGCGGTTCGTGCACCAGGGCATGACCTCATCGGACGTCCTCGACACCTGTTTCAACGTGCAGCTCGTCCGGGCCGCCGACATCCTGATCAAAGATGTTGATGCGCTTCTCGCCGCGATCAAGCGCCGGGCATTCGAGCACAAGCTGACCCCGACCATCGGTCGCTCGCACGGCATCCATGCCGAGCCGGTGACCTTCGGCCTGAAGCTCGCCCAGGCCTATGCCGAGTTCGAGCGCACCCGCGCCCGTCTCGTCGCCGCCCGCGAGGAAGTCGCCACCTGCGCGATCTCTGGCGCCGTCGGCACCTTCGCCAACATCGACCCGCGCGTGGAGGAGTATGTCGCCAAGGCGATGGGCCTCACCCCCGAGCCGGTCTCCACGCAGGTCATCCCCCGCGACCGCCACGCCATGTTCTTCGCCACCCTGGGCGTCGTCGCGAGTTCGGTGGAGCGTCTCTCCATCGAGGTACGCCACCTGCAGCGCACGGAAGTTCTGGAAGCGGAAGAGTTCTTCTCCGAGGGCCAGAAGGGCTCGTCGGCCATGCCGCACAAGCGCAATCCCGTCCTCACCGAGAATCTGACGGGTCTCGCCCGCATGGTGCGCTCGTTCGCCCTCCCCGCCATGGAGAACGTGGCGCTCTGGCACGAGCGCGACATCTCGCATTCCTCGGTGGAGCGCATGATCGGCCCCGACGCGACGGTAACTCTCGATTTCGCTCTGGCGCGACTGACCGGCGTGATCGACAAGCTGCTGATCTATCCCGAGCAGATGCAGCGAAATCTCGACAAGCTCGGCGGCCTCGTCCACTCGCAGCGGGTGCTGCTGGCCCTGACGCAGGCGGGCGTATCCCGCGAGGACGCGTATCGCCTGGTTCAGCGTAACGCCATGCCGGTCTGGCGCGGCGAAGGCGACTTCCTCACCCTGCTGAAGGCCGATGCGGACGTCACCGCGTCGCTGAGCCCGGAGCAGATCGAGGAGTGCTTCGACCTCGGCTACCATTTCAAGCACGTGGACACGATTTTTTCGCGCGTTTTCGGTACGGCCTGATCGTCAATCGTACCCGACGCGGCGATCCGCGGAGCACATTTCGTGCTTCGTGGATCGCGTAGCGGCGTAGCCGCCGTTTCTGCCCGGAGAAAAGGAAGTTCGATGTCGCGCATCGTCTACGTCAACGGCGAGTTCGTGCCTTTCGAGGCGGCGACCGTGTCGATCATGGACCGAGGCTTCCTGTTCGCGGACGGCATTTATGAAGTGTCGGCCGTCCTCGGCGGCCGTCTCGTGGACAACGCGGCGCATCTGGCCCGGCTCGACCGGTCGCTGGGCGAGATCGGCATTCGCAATCCCTACCCGACCGAAGAGTGGATCCGGCTCGAGACCGAACTGGTGCGCCGCAACGGCGTCGACGAGGGTCTCGTTTACATGCAGGTGACACGGGGCGCCTACGAGCGGGATTTCGCCTTCCCGCCGGCCGAGACCGAACCCACCGTGGTGATGTTCACGCAGGCCAAGACCGTGGCCAGGAACCCGCTGGCGGAGCGGGGCGCCAAGGTCATTACCGTCCCCGACATCCGCTGGAAGCGGCGCGACATCAAGTCCGTGGCGCTCCTCGCCCAGGTTCTGGCCAAGCAGGACGCGGCCAAGGCCGGCGTCGCGGAGGCCTGGATGGTGGAGGACGGTTTCGTCACCGAGGGCTCCTCGTCGACCGCCTTCATCATCACCGGCGGAAAGGTGGTCACCCGCCCGCTCTCCACCGCCCTGCTGCCCGGCATCACGCGCCTCGCCGTCATGCGCCTTGCCGAGGAAGCAGGCCTGACGATCGAGGAGCGGCTGTTTTCCGTGGAGGAGGCGTTCGCGGCGCAGGAGGCCTTCTACACGAGCGCTTCCGCCTTCGTGATGCCCGTCATCGACATCGACGGGCACGAACTGGGCGACGGCAAGCCGGGCGCGCTGACGAAGCGGCTGCGCGCACTTTATCTGGAGATGGCCGGGACATAAGGGCGGGCCGGTCTCATCCGTCATCCGGCGCCGCCATAGGAACTGCATCGCCGCCGGAGCGGTTTGTCTCCCGACTTTCTGGGGGACATCGATGCCGAGACTGTTTCGTCACTCCGCACTGCTTGCTTTTGCCCTGACGGCGTCGGGCGCCTATGCCCAGTCGCCCGATGCACCGCTGAAAGGGCGCGACACCTCCCCGAACATCCCGCCCTCCACGGAGACGGTGCCGGAGAAGGTTCGTCCGTCCGAGGAAGGGACCGGCGGCTCGACCTTGAGCGACAAGCTCGAGAAGAACGACGGCGTCATCACGCCGCCCGGTAATTCCGCCCCGGGCCTGGTGGTTAAGCCTCCCGAGTCCGAGAACAGCGGCATGCCGGTGATCAAGCCGGGCCAGTTGCCGGGCCGCGAACCGGGGACGGAAGCGCGCTAGGAATTGGGCGCGCCCCAAGCCTTCGGGCGCGGTTTGCTTGATTTCCGGCCTGGGATCGCGGAAAGACCCCGGAGATGCGTGTCGGCCCGCCTTCGCGGCGGGGCGTTTCCACGCGGGCACCGGACAGGTTGAAGTGAATGGCGAACGTCGTCGTCGTGGGCGCCCAATGGGGCGACGAAGGCAAGGGTAAGATCGTCGACTGGCTCTCGGAGCAGGCCGACGTCGTGGTTCGCTTTCAGGGCGGCCACAATGCCGGGCATACGCTGGTCATCGACGGTGTGACCTACAAGCTGGCGCTTCTCCCCTCCGGCGTTGTCCGGGGCGGAAAGCTCTCGGTGATCGGCAATGGCGTCGTGGTCGATCCGTGGCACCTCGTGGACGAGATCGCCCGGCTTCAGGCGCAGGGCGTCGAGATCTCGCCCGAGAGCCTCCGCATCGCCGACAACGCGACGCTGATCCTTCCGCTTCACCGGGAACTCGACCATTTCCGCGAGACGTCAAATGCCGGTCTCAAGATCGGCACGACGAAGCGCGGTATCGGCCCAGCCTACGAGGACAAGGTCGGCCGTCGGGCCATCCGCGTGGTCGACTTGGCCGACGAAAGCACGCTGGAATCGAAGATCGAGCGGGTTCTCACCCACCACAATGCCCTCCGCCGCGGCCTTGGGATCGACGAGGTCGATGCCGGCGCACTCCTCGCCGAACTGAAGGCGATCGCGCCGACGATCCTCCCCTACGCCACCACCGTGTGGAAGCTCCTCGACGACGAGCGCCGGGCGGGCAAGCGCATCCTGTTCGAGGGCGCGCAGGGTGCCCTCCTCGACGTCGATCACGGCACCTACCCGTTCGTCACCTCCTCGAACATCGTCGCCGCCCAGGCCGCCACCGGTTCGGGCATGGGACCTTCGGCGATCGGCTACGTGCTGGGTATCGCCAAGGCCTATACGACGCGCGTGGGCGAAGGCCCGTTCCCGACCGAGCTGTTCGATGAAATCGGCGAAACGATCGGGGCCAAGGGCCGCGAATTTGGCGTCAATACGGGGCGCAAACGTCGGTGCGGCTGGTTCGACGCCGTTCTGGTGCGCCAGACCGTCCGAACCTCAGGCATCGACGGCATCGCCTTGACCAAGCTCGACATCCTCGACGGGTTCGAGGAGATCAAGGTCTGCACCGGGTACCGCCTCGATGGCCAGGTTCTTGACCATTTGCCCGCCAATCAAGCGGCACAGGCTAAGGTCGAGCCGATCTACGAGATCATCGAAGGCTGGTCCGGCACCACCGCGGGTGCGCGCTCATGGGCCGATCTTCCCGCCCAGGCAATCAAGTATGTACGGCGGATCGAAGAACTGATCGGGGCACCCGTGGCGTTGCTCTCGACGTCGCCGGAGCGCAACGACACCATCCTGATGCACAATCCCTTCGAGGATTGAGCGTCCGGCTGAGGCTTCAGCACTTGGGGTAGCGACAAGGCGACCGGTGGCAATTTCCCGAGTGATCAAGCGCTGTAGGGCTGGTGGGTGCCTCGTTCGAGGGACAGGCATCGCGGATCATGCAGTCGCGCCCCGCCGGGCGCGCATATCTGGACGGTGAGAACAGGGCGGACCGAGGTTCGATGGCCGATTATTACCCTTTGCTGGCACGAGCGCTTCAAGCGATGCCGGATCGGTCTCCCGCCCTGCGTAAGGCGGTCTATGACCGGGCGCGCGGCGCTCTGATCGGACAGCTCCGGTCGCTCGAACCACCGCTATCCGAAGCCGACATCGACCTCGAGAGCAAAGCCCTCGAAACCGCCATCGAACGGGTCGAGAACGAATTTGGCGAGCCGCCGGCCGCCGCGGCCAACGATGTCGTGCCGCCGATCTTCGTTGCCCCCGAGGAGCGCGACACTCTGCCGGAAGCGGCGGCTCCGGATCGATTACCGGAACCGACCAAGCGCGACTTCGCCGAACCGACCCTGCCGCCCGCACCTGAGCCAAACTTGGGCATTCGGCCCTCGCGGCCGGATCGCTCGCGTGTTGCAAACGCAGACGCGTCGCCACCCAAGTCTCTTCCCCCGGCAGCGGAACAGGTGCCTGTCTCAGACGGCCCTGCTACGGTCTTGCCGATCAAGCCGCGGAAGGCGAAATCTGCCGACAGGGTCGCCGACCGGAAGGCTGCGCGAGACGCTGCGAAGATACCCTCGGGCGCTGAGACGCCATCTGGTCAATCCACGGAGTCGGAATCACCCATAGAACCATCGATCGACGCGCCGCCCGCCGAGCGTGACGCGGCGGGCATACCTGTCGATTCCTCGAATGCGCGGCATCGTCCACGGATCGACGTCGTCGCCCCGCGTAAGGGCCGCCCTCGCCTTCTCCGGAATGTCTTCGTGGGAAGCGTTCTCCTGGTCGTCGTCGGGCTCATCGCGGTAGCGGCCTTCATGCTTCGCGACAAACCTTCGGACCTGCAGCCTGGAATCACGGAGACACAAGAGGAGGGTTCCGATCCGGCGGCATCGAAATATGCAGATCGGATCGGCGGTGACGCTCCCGCCCTCCCGGAGCGACGCGACCAGACCTCTCGTCAGGCTCCCGCCCGCCCGACGACGGCAACGCCGGATGCCGGCAAGGCACCGACCCAGCCCGATGTGGCGGTCGCACAGCGGGCCGTTCTTTTCGAAGAGAATACAGCGGGCGGAAATGCACAGCCGATCACCTTCCAGGGCATGGTGGTCTGGCGTCTCGAGGCGATGAATGGCGAACAGGGCCAGCCACTGGAGACCGTGATCCGGGGGCGTGTGACCTTTGCCGATGCTGGCCTGTCGCTGGTGATGACGATCCGACGGAACCTCGATCCCACCTTTCCTGCGTCCCACACCATCGAACTTGCCTTCACCACCACCAGCCCCGCCGGGGATACGCATGCGGTGCAGGATGTCGGCCTTCTGAGTGCGAAGGATGAAGAAGGGGGCCGGGGATCGCCTGTCTCGGGCCTGCCGGTACGCGTCAAGGAGAACCTGTTCCTGATCGGCCTGTCCTCGCTTCAGGCCGATGTAGACCGGAACACCGACCTGTTGGAGCATCGCAACTGGTTCGACCTACCAATGAAGTTCGTCTCGGGCCCTCGTGGCGTCCTGACTTTCGAGAAGGGCACTTCGGGCAATCAGGTCATCCGCTCGGCCTTCGAGCAATGGCGTCGATAGGCGAAAAAAAGGCCGGTTCCGCATCAGCGAAACCGGCCTTCTCTCTCAGTGCCTCTCGGAGGAAGCTTCAGGCGTGAGCTGCCGCCCGCGGAGACTCGCGGGTAGCGAGGTTGCGTTTCACCGCCTCCTGGATCTTCTCGAAGGCTCGGACCTCGATCTGTCGGACGCGCTCGCGCGAGACTCCAAACTCGCCTGACAGGTCTTCGAGAGTGATCGGGTCGTCTGCCAGTCGGCGCGCCTCGAAGATGCGACGCTCACGCGGGTTCAGGACCGACAGCGCATCGCGCAAGGCGGTCAGCCGGTTCTGGCCCTCTTCCTCGCGGGCGAGCACGGTTTCCTGACTCGGGCTGTTGTCCACCAGCCAATCCTGCCACTCGCCCTCACCTTCCTCGCGGAGGGGAGCGTTGAGGGAGGTATCGCCGGACAGACGGCGATTCATGTCGATCACGTCCTGCTCGGGCACGCCGAGCTTGACCGCGATCTGAGCCACCTGGTCGGGTTTCAGATCCCCTTCATCCAGGGCTGAGATCTTGCCCTTGGCCTTACGGAGGTTGAAGAACAGCTTCTTCTGGTTTGCGGTGGTGCCCATCTTCACCAGCGACCAAGAGCGTAGAATGTACTCTTGGATCGCAGCCTTGATCCACCACATAGCATAGGTGGCGAGTCGGAAGCCCTTGTCCGGCTCGAACCGCTTGACCGCTTGCATGAGGCCGACATTCCCTTCGGACACGACTTCGCCGATGGGAAGGCCATAACCACGGTAACCCATGGCGATCTTGGCCACGAGCCGGAGATGCGATGTCACGAGCCGGTGCGCCGCATCGCGGTCGCCCTTTTCACGCCAGCTCTTGGCAAGCGTGAACTCCTCGTTCGGCTCAAGCATCGGAAACTTGCGGATCTCATCGAGGTAGCGCGAAAGTCCACCTTCGGTGGCGAGCACGGGTAGTGCGCCTGCCATAGTCATCTCTCCCTACAAGGTCCCCCATCCGGGCAGACCAGAAACGAACCGCCACTCTATGAGCCGACCGTCCCACTCCCCGAGCCTACCCGGAAAGAAAACGGTGCGGTAGCGGTCCGTGACTCGAACGTGGCTAACAACGCGCCAGTGAGCCGATGGCTCGAAGGTGACACGAAAGGCCGCGGGCCGGGGTGCGCCCGCACACCTGTTTGCCGGCCATCCTTGACAGGCGCAACTCCGCAACAGTGACGGGAATCGACGATTCCGTTCGAGTACCTGGGGTCGCTGCTCGGCTCCTCAAGGCTTCGATGGTCCCCGCAAGGCAGCGATGAGGGCAGCCATATCCGGCGGGATCGGGCTTTCGAACCGCAGCACCTCGCCGGTGCGTGGGTGCTCGAAACCCAATATGGCAGCGTGAAGCGCCTGCCGACCCAAAGCTTCGAGCTTGGCCCGCGCCGCTTCGCCGAGTCGGCCGGCCTTGGTCTTGAAGGCGTTGCCATAGACCGTATCGCCGAGAAGCGGATGGCCGCGATGACTGAGATGGACGCGGATCTGATGCGTCCGTCCGGTCTCGAGCCGGCAACGGACGAGGGCGACTTCGGCGCCAGCGTTTAGGATCTCCTCGACGACGTAATGGGTGATGGCTGTACGGCCCTCCCCCGGGCGCATGACGGCGATCTTCTCGCGATTGCGATGGCTGCGCGCGAGCTCGACGTCGATCGTGCCCAGCCGGGGCTCCGGCGCTCCCCAGGTCAGGGCGAGATACGCACGCTCCAGCGGTCCGTTACGGCCATGGTCGGCAAACTGCGCCGTGAGCCCCTTATGGGCCAGATCGTTCTTGGCGACGACGAGGAGACCGCTCGTGTCCTTGTCGAGCCGGTGCACGATACCAGGCCTCCGTACACCGCCGATCCCCGACAGGCTCTCGCCGCAATGAGCGATGAGGCCATTCACAAGGGTTCCAGCATCGTGACCGGGCGCCGGGTGAACCACCAGCCCCGCCGGCTTGTCGATGACGATCAGGTCGTCGTCCTCGTGAACGATGACGAGATCGAGGGCTTCCGCCATTGGCGTCGCATCTACCGGCGCAGGAATCGTCACGTCGAGGACGGCACCTCCGCTGACCTTCAGGGAGAGGTCCAGAACGACGATTCCATCCTTGCTCACCTGACCGGTACGGATCAGTTCCTGCAACCGCGAACGCGACACGTCCGGCAGCGCGCGGGCGAGCGCCCTGTCGATGCGCTCCGCCTGTGCGTCCACGTCGAGGACGACACGGCGGTCCTGCGGTTCTTGCACGATATGATCTCTTTCGATGCCGATGAAATTTAAGCGCTCGGGAGGCCTTGCTCCCCCGCTCGACCGTCGCTATACGATCGCCAGCCGCCCGGAAAGCTCCCATCGTCTAGCGGTCTAGGACGTCGCCCTCTCACGGCGAAAACAGGGGTTCGATTCCCCTTGGGAGCGCCAGCGGGTTCAAGCACTTAGCTTGATGAGCGTGACTCAGCGCTCAGTTTATGTTCCACGACCGAGGTTGTTTCAGATGGGACAACGTAGAAATCACTGGTCAATTGCTCTGGCGCACGTGAGGAACCAGCGCCTTTTTGTGCATTAGTCCCTCGTAAAACGCCCCACCGTCGTAGAATGCCCCACAGCAGCCCCCCAGGGCCGTATACAGCCTCGGGAAGCTCGCCGTTGAAGGCACCTTCGCCCGTCTTACCCCCCCGCGCCCCACCCTGCGTTCGAAGTCCGAATCTGGCTCAACACCTAAGACCCAGCGGACGCCGGTTACCAGCTGGGCCGAGTTAGAGCGGCAGCACACGGGGGCAATGTCTGCCCGCAACACTACCTCACATGGGCGGCAGAACCGGCTTGGAAAAAGTGAGCACTTGGCATTTCGATTCTTCATTTCACGGATTGTTGTATTTGAATTAATAGCGCGACCGTACCAGACACCCGAACGCTTAACATCCCGCTATAGCTTTGTTAACTGCGAAAATAAGCCGAATCCAGTGCTTCAAACTTCCCACATTAACTCTAAGTCTGCCTCGGGTCAAGCACGTATTTATGACATAGTTTTTGTTGATTTGATTTCGGGGTATCGCTAGATGCCAGCCTGAATCGACCATGCTGTGGAATTCTAGATGCGTATTGTTACATTTGGCTCGTGCCTGAGCTGATTCGCTGTAAATGAGTTTAAACGCATGTATGGCGGAACGCTTATTTCGAGCGTATACCACAACCGGTCCGATGCGTTTATGGGTAGATTCATTGATAAAGACTGGACTGACTATCCTTATAATGAATTCGTATCAATATTCAGACTCGCCAGTATTGAGGGTGTCTCGATCGAGAAGAATCCTGCCGTTATTCTGCGAAACCAATATTTGCCCTGGATTGGATCGCACGCCCTAAACACATATGTATCCTTCATAGATGCGGTTAAGTCTGGTCCAGATCTAATCGTCGTTGATAACCACGTCGATTTAGGCGCTCGTCTGCTTGCCCGAAAAGGAGATGATAAGGCCGGCATATTCTTGGTGCAGGGCGGAACTCCAAAAAATTCGGATTGGGAGTTAAGAGAACGGCTGGAAATAAGTAAAAGCATACAATCCATGAGGCGCCTTTTATCTTGGATGCATGACAGCGCTCCGAAGGCAACTATCATATTCATAAACTTTCCTTATGTAACTTATGTAGCCGCTCCGGAAAGGATAAAGCGCACTAAGAGTTTTGAGGCGGGTTTTTCAAGCGAACATGCTGTCGTGGTATCATGCCTAGATGTTCCAATGCACGAACGCAGCCCTGAACCGCAACATTTTCTTTCTCCGATGTACGCGCGGTACGCCGCTATAATTATGCAGGAAATAGTAAGTCATAGCAAAGTAAATACAGGCAATGTATATAAAGACGTAAAAATAATAGTCGATTGAGAGGCTTCAAAACGTGCGATCTCATTCTATCGTGTTGACTGCAGCAATGAATTGCTTGAATTAGCAGACGATACTGATTATACAAACCTTACAAATAATGCTTTATATTATGTAGGCATCGCGTTGACGAAGGCTCAAACGGCGAAGAAGGCGTCGAGGGGCTGCTGCACGACAGGACCCAGCCGCCCGGCAAGGAGCCGCTGCCCTCCAGCACTGTAGCGCAGGTGTTGGCCCTGACCTGCTCCGAGCCGCCTGGCGAGGTCACCCATTGGACTGGGCGTGCGGTGGCCGAGACGACCAGCATCGCACTGCGCTCCGTGTGTGGCTGCCGTAGTTGTCGAGCACGACATGGATCACTTTGCCTGCGGGGACCGCAACCTCGACGGCGCCCCGGCAAACGGATGAACTCACCGTGGCGATTGCGCTGCACTCAGCGGCCGAGCACGGTGCCTTCCAGGACGTCGAGTGAGGCAAACAACGTCATGGTACCGTCCCGGGTGTAGTCATGCGTCTGAGCGGTAGGACGGCTCGGACCAATGGGCCGGGTTCGCTCCGGAGCCTGGATGTGGCTCTCCTCATCCTCGTTTTAGGCGTTTTTGCTAATCTGCTGGCGTCGCGTGAGCGATGCCCGGTCCTGGATGGCCATCCAGGACCGGGCGGCCGTCCGTCGGATCGACCTCATCGGATCCCGTTCGGGGATGAGGCTCAGCAGGATCGCGGACGGCCCCCTTCATCAGATCCGGATGGTTGCCTGAACAGCCAAGGTTCGTAGACGAGGCAGGATCGACGAAGATGACAGACGATGCCACGATCATTGCCGGGATAGACACCGGCAAAGCCAAGCTCGACGTCGCCCTTCGCCCCGGCGGCGAGACCGTGCAGGTCGACACTACGCGCGCTGGCCATCGCGATCTCCTGGCCTTCCTGACGCAACACCGGGTCTCAACGGTCGGGATCGAGGCGTCGGGCGGCTACGAGCGGACGGTCTTGGCCGCTCTGTGTGCGGCGGGCTTGCATGTGGTCCTGCTCCAGCCCCGGCAGGTCCGGGCGTTCGCCCAGTACAAGCGGCGACGCGCCAAGAACGACCGGCTCGATGCCGGCCTGATCGCCGAGTGTGTCGCAGGTCTCACAGCCTGTCGGGCGGGGTTCGACCCCCATCTCGACCTGTTGGGCGAAGCCCTGCGCCGGATCGAGCAGATCGAAGCCGACATCGTGCGGGCCAAGACGCGACGGGAGAGCTTCCACGACGTGCGGCTCCGCAAGGCGCAGACCCGCGAGATCGAGCGGCTGCAGCGCCTCCTCAAGGCCGAGACGAAGCGGCTCGTGGCCGAGGTCGATGCCGCGCCCGCACTGGCCGCTCGACTATCCTTGATCGAGAGCGGCCAGGGCATCGGCCGGCGCACCGCCCTGACCCTGCTGATCGACATGCCGGAGCTGGGGCAGCTCTCACGCCAGCAAGCCGCCTGCTTGGCAGGCCTCGCGCCGTTCGATCACGACTCGGGCACGCACAAGGGCCTACGCCGCATCGGTGGTGGACGCGCCAGCGTGCGGCGTGCCCTCTACGTGGCAGCCCTGCCGGCCAGCTTCCGCTGGAACGTGGCGCTGTGCGAACTCTACCAGCGTCTGGTCGCCGCCGGGAAGCCGCACAAAAAGGCGCTGACCGCCTGCGCCCGGAAGCTGCTCACCTATGCCAACGCCCTCCTCCAGCGCGGGACACCGTGGACTACGACAGAGCCACTTCTATAATGGTTGCTGAGCCTGTCGAAGGATCGTCGATGGACATCACGACGGCGTGGGCGGGCGAGTCGACGTAGAGCCCGACGACATCGCGTAGTTTGGCGGCGAAGGCCGAGTCGGTGGAAAGCTTGAAGGTACGCCCCCGATGCCGCTGCAGTCGGTGTTCCTGCCAGATCCGCTGCACCGACGAGATGCTGATAGCGGCGACCTTGCTTATGGCGGCGGCCGTTAAATGCGTGGTCCCGCCGAGCGGATCTCCTTGCTTCAGAGCCACCACGCGCGCCGCCACCTCCTGCCCCGGCGAAGGGATGCGCGCCGACCGCGTGTTGTCCCGAAATCGATTATAAATTGGTATTTTGCCGAAGGCGTTAGCAGGACTCTTGGCGCGTAGGTACGGCGCAATAATAAAAGTAGGTCAAATTGGCATCTGCCACACTTGCGGCGGATGAACGCCCGATTAACACTACCTACTCCGAAAGAATGAATCGACCGATTCCTCGAGGCCGGGAGACAGTCCATGTCCCAGACGATTCACGTCAAACCGACCCATGACGGCACCTATACGGTCTATCGGGGTCCGACGGCCCTCGTGAGCGGCCTCACGCGGCTTCAGGCAGAGCTGTATCAGGCCAGCATCTCCCGCCAGGCCCAGCGCCCCCTGGTGGGATTGACGGCCTGATCCGGGATGGCCGGCGTGTGAACGGTCATCTTCGCGTCAGCTGCAACACCCGGAGGTCGGCAATCGCCCCGGCTTCCGTCAACCCGCGTTCCTTGGCTTCGATCACGTAGCGGTCGTCGGCCTTTCTGACCGTATAGACATGATAGCTCGCGCGGCGGTGCAAGGTGCCGCCGTGCGACACCGCCGAGGCCGAAGGCGCTCCGACCACCGGGACGGCGGCACCACCGGGGCCTTCGACGAAGGCGATGCTCCCCACATGGTTGTGCCCGTGCAGGATCAGGTCCGCGCCGGCACGCGCGATCATCGCCGTAAACGCATCCGCGTCCTTCAATTCGCGCCCGGGCGACGCCCCCCCTGGCTGCGGCGGATGATGGATCATCGCCACGCGAAACGGTGGTTCGGGCTCGGCGCCCAGCCGTTTCAGAATGGTCTCGACAGCCTCGATCTGCGACGGGCCGAGGCGCCCACTGGCGACGAAGGGCTTGGTGGGAATCGCGGACGAGACCCCGATCAGGGCAAGCGGTCCACGGCGCCGGAGATAGGGGAAGATGCCGTCGGTGCCATCGTCACCGGAGGTCCAGGCGCGGCACGCCTTCAACAGCCCTTCGAGTGAGCCGCGCACATAGGCGTCGTGATTGCCCGGAACGAAGCTCACATCGTCCGGAGCGCCGAGTGCTTCGAGGAAGACCCTAGCCGTCGACCACTCACTCGGCAGACCGATGTTACACAGGTCGCCGGTGCAGGCGATGTGGTCGTGAGGCTGCGTCCGCAAGTCGGCCACCAGCGCCGCGAGGATCTCCATGTCGTGGTGTCGGCTGCGCCCGCGGCGCCAATTCACATAGCCGGTGGCGCGCTTGCCCAGAAGCTGGCGCAAGCGAGGACGTGCGATAGGGCCGACATGCGGATCGGTGAGATGGGCGAGGCGAAACATCGGTCTCCGTTTCGGATGAGGAGCTCGCCTTCGCCACTGACGGCTGCCGCGTCAAGCCTCGCAAATCGTCGCTCGCGCGTTCGAATCCAGGATCGCGACGGCGTAAGCTCACACATCATAGAGGACCGCGTCGGCGCTCCGATACGGTGCTTCCTCCCTTGCATGATGGCCGTTCCGCCGGACGGATGAGGTCGGGCCCGCCCTGGCGAGGTTGCGCCGGCAATTCGAACGGCGCTAGACCACCCCGGACCGGCCATGCTCCCCAGCGAGCGCCGTTCGGCGGATGCGCAGACGACGCAACCTGCCGCACGTGCGCCCTGAGGGCCGACCGGACGAAGGGCCGAACGTCCGGCCCGCGGAACCGAGTGTATGAGCCTTCTCAAACGCGTCGGCCGGTCGCCACCGGTTCAAAAAAGCCTCGGCTTCGTCGCCTTCCACTACCTGCGCTTGGTACGCGCGACGAACCGCTTCACGGTCGAGCCGGCCGAGCCGCACCGCTGGCTCGACGGGAAATCACCATTCATCGCCGGTATGTGGCACGGCCAGCATACGATGATCTCGTTCATGCGCCGTCCGCAGGACAGGATCGCGACGATCATCTCGCGGTCGGCGGATGGCAACATCAACACCATCGCCCTCACCCGGATGGGTGTCCGCGTCATTCGGGCCTCCGGGGCGCGCGGACGCACCGTGCGCGATGCGAAGGCGAAAGGCGGCGCGGAAGGCCTGCGCGCCATGATCCGTGCCCTGAAGGATGGCGAGAGCGTCGCCTTCAGCGCCGACGTGCCGAAGGTGTCGCGCCGCTGCGATCTCGGCATCCTGACACTGGCGCGGTTCTCCGGTCGGCCGGTCATTCCCGTCGCGGTCGTCACGAGCCGGCATCTGCGCTTCAACAGCTGGGACAAGGCCTGTTTCGGGCTGCCCTTCGGCAGGGGTGCCATGGTCTTCGGTGAACCGGTCCTCGTCCCGCGCGACGTCGATCCGGAGGAATTGGAGCGCTTGCGTCAGCGCCTGGAGAACGAGATGAACCGGGTTCACGACCGGGCCTACACCCTCGTCGGCCGCCCGGACCGGGTCGTCGATCCGGTGGCCGGGTCCCTGGCCCTCGGGCCGTTTTCGTGAAGGCTCCCCCGCTCACCATCGCTCTACGGGCTTATCGCTTCGGCCTCTATGTCGGTGAACCGGCGGTGGCGGGCCTTCTGGCCTGGCGCTCCCGCCAGGGCAAGGAGGATCCCGGGCGCCTGCCTGAGCGTCGCGGCCTTGCCGGACGAGCCCGCCCGAGCGGTTCCCTGGTCTGGATGCACGGAGCGAGCGTGGGCGAGGCCCTCTCGCTCGTCGGATTGGTCGACGGCATGATCGCCCGGGGCTTCAGCGTCCTCGTCACGACGGGGACACGCAGCGCCGCCGAACTGATCGGGCGGCGCCTGCCCGCGGGCGCGGTCCATCAGTACATGCCCCTCGACGCGCCGCGCTGGATCGAACGGTTCCTCGATCACTGGCAGCCGGACCTGGCGCTGGTGGCGGAATCGGAGATCTGGCCGAACACCGTCATCGCCCTGCACCGGCGCGGCATCCCGCTGCTCCTCGTCAACGGCCGCATGTCGGAGCGGTCGTTCAAGGGCTGGGTTCGCTCGCCGCGCACCGCCGAAGCCCTGCTCTCGCGCATCGCCATCTGCCTCGCGCAGACCAGGGACGATGCCGAGCGTTTCGAAAGGCTCGGCGCACCGCGCGTGAGCATCGCCGGCAACCTGAAATACGATTCGGCCGTGCCCCCTGCAGACGATCAGCAGCTCGCCTATCTGCGCGACGTCATCGGCGACCGTCCGGTCTGGGTCGCGGCCAGCACGCATCCTGGCGAGGATGCCACGATCGCCGAAGCTCACGCCGCCTTGCAGGAGAGAGTGCCGAATCTTCTTACCGTGGTGGTGCCGCGTCACCCCCAGCGCGGCGAGGACGTGGCGGCGTGCGCCTCCGCCCTCGGGCTTAGAAGCACGCTTCGCTCCCGCGGCGGTCGCCCCCACGGCAACGTCGACGTCTATGTCGCCGATACGCTCGGGGAATTGGGTCTGTTTTATCGCCTCGCGCCGCTGGTCTTCCTTGGAGGTTCCATGACGCAACGCGGCGGCCAGAATCCGATCGAACCGACCCGTCTCGATGCGGCGATCCTGCATGGGCCGAACGTGCAGAACTTCGCACAGGTCTACCACGCCCTGGACGAGGCCGGCGGGGCCCTGATGGTGGCGGATGCCGGGGAGCTGGCAGCGGCTGTCGGCGCACTCCTCCTCGACCCCCGACGGTCCCGCGCCATGGCCGATGCCGGAAACGCCGCCTTGCGTCCGTTCGAAGGGGCGGTGGAGCGCACCCTTGCGATCCTCGATCCATTCATCGCCCAGATGAAACTCTCCGCCCTGATCGCCTCCTAATGCGAGCCCCGGTTTTCTGGGACTTGCCCGGCCATCCCCTCGGCCGTTTGCTGGCGCCGCTCGGGGAAATCTACGGATCGCGCGTCGCCGCCCGCATGGACCGCGCCGGCAACAAGGCGGCCTGCCCCGTCATCTGCGTCGGCAACTTCACCCTCGGTGGCGCGGGCAAGACCCCGACCGCTGTCGCCCTGGCAGCGATGCTGCGGAAGATCGGCCTGGAGCCCGCCTTCCTTACCCGCGGCTACGGCGGACGTCTGACCGGGCCGATCGCCGTCGATCCCTCTCGGCATGGATCGGCGGATGTCGGCGACGAGCCGCTCCTGCTAGCCCACAGCGCTTTAACGATCCTGGCCCGCGACCGGCCTGCCGGGGTGGAACTCTGCCGCGCGCTCGGTGCCGGCGTGGTGGTGATGGATGACGGGCTCCAGAATCCGAGCCTCGCCAAGGACCTTTCCCTTGCCGTGGTCGACGCCGTCAGCGGAATCGGCAACGGCCTCGCTTTTCCGGCAGGTCCTCTCCGCGCACCGCTCTCGCGCCAATGGCATCACCTCCACGGCCTCGTCGTTATCGGCGATGGTGGCCGGGGCGAGGACCTCGCGACGGAGGCGGCGTCGCGAGGCTTGCCGGTCCATCGGGCCAAGCTGGTCCCGACAGTGCCGGCTGCGGTTGCGGGAAAGCCCGTGCTCGCCTTCGCCGGGATCGGGCGGCCGCGGAAATTCTTCGATACGCTGACGGAGGCCGGAGCGACCCTAGTCGAGACCCGGTCCTTCCCGGATCACCACCCCTATCGCGCCGCGGATGTCGCCGGCCTCGCGGCTTGGGCCCAGGCTTTGGGCGCGATGCTGGTAACGACGGAGAAGGACATGGTGCGCCTGCCCGCGGATTTCGCCGCGGGGGTGACGGCGCTCGGTGTGACCCTTCGGTTCGTCGACGAGAGCCTACTGCTTGCGCAGGTGAGCCGCGTCGTCGAGACGTTCAGCCCGCCGAACGACCGAGTTCGGCCAGACGCTTCATTACCGCTTCGGGCGTGATGTAGGCCTCCTGGAGCTCGGCACTCCAGTAACGAAGATTGTCGAGGGCGATCGGCTCGCCGGTGACCGCGCAGCGCACGAAGCTTCCGGGCTTGACGACGCGCATGGTGCCGTCGCCGTACTCCACCGTCGCCTCGCCGGAGGCCTTGCGTTCGAACCGACCCAGCATGTCTCGCCCGCTTCTCAACTGCGACCATCGAAGGAGCGTTCTAGGATCGCGCCGACGCCGTGTCGATGGCGCTTGATGACGGTCCGATGGCGCTCGACAGGCCGGTCGCGTTCCTGTTCTAACAGCCGTCGAATCCTCCTACCGGACCCCATGCGATGGCGGACACGATCGACGCGGATCTCGCTGCTCTGTTCGATGCCGCCGGCGCGGCGAAAGCCCGCGCTTACGCGCCTTATTCGAGCTTTCCCGTCGGCGCCGCCCTGAGGGACGAGCACGGCCGCCTGCATGCCGGATGCAACGTGGAGAACGCGGCCTATCCCGTCGGCACCTGCGCCGAGGCGGGCGCCATCGCCGCGATGATCGCGGCCGGCGGACGCGCCATCGCCACCATCCTCATCACAGGCAACGGCCCAATTCTGGTGACGCCATGCGGCGCCTGCCGCCAGCGCATCAGGGAGTTCGCGGAGCCCGGAACGCCGATCCACATCGCCGGCCCGGAGGGTATCCGACACAGCTTCACCCTGGAGGCACTACTCCCTCAGTCTTTCGGACCGGACAATCTGCACCGTACCAAGCCGTGCGCCGATGTCTGACACAGCCATCTCCCTCGCCGCCGACACGGTGCGTCGCCACGGTTTCGGCGGGCCCTACGATGCCGCCATCGTCACCGGCACGGGCCTCGGGCTGGTCGCCGGCAAGCTCGAAGACAGCATCTCCCTTGCCTATTCGGGGATTCCAGGCTTTCCCTCCCCTGGCGTGACCGGTCACGGCGGCACCCTCCATGCTGGGCGCCTCTCCGGGCGACGGGTGCTGGTTTTCGAAGGACGGAGCCACGCCTACGAAACCGGCAACGCCGCCGTCATGAAGGTGCCTCTGGGGGTTGCAAAGGCGCTTGGCGTCCCGCTCCTACTCCTCACCAATGCGGCTGGATCGTTGATGGCGCAGGCGGGCCCGGGCAGCCTTGTGGCTGTCGCAGACCACATCAATTTGTCGGGCCTCAATCCGCTGATCGGCGAGACGGGTGATGGTCGTTTCGTCCCCCTTGTCAGCGCCTATGATTCGGCTGCGCGCGAAACCCTCCACGAAGCGGCAAGGGAATGCGGGATTCCCTTGCATCACGGAGTCTATGCATGGTTCTCGGGGCCAAGCTTCGAGACTCCGGCCGAGATCCGTATGGCGGGGCGCCTCGGCGCCGATCTGGTGGGCATGTCGACAGTTCCGGAGGTGATCCTCGCCCGCTTCTTCGGCCTGCGGGTCGCGGCCATCTCGGTGGTTACGAACCTTGCCGCCGGGATCGGAGACGGCGATCCGCACCACGACGAGACCAAGCGCGCGGCCGCCGCTGCCGCGTTCGACCTCGCCCGTCTCATCGATGCGTTCGTCGCACGGCTGTAGGAAAGAGCATGAGCGACGATCCCCATCATTCCGAAACCGCCGTTGCGCGACGCGCGCTGCCCCTTCTCGATCTCACCGATCTCGGCGATTCTTGTTCGGATCAGGCCATAGCGACGCTTTGCGGCAAGGCCCGGGCAAGCCGTGTTGCCGCAGTCTGCGTCTGGCCCCAGCATATCGGGCGCTGCGTCGAGTTGCTGGCCGGGACTCCGGTGCGTATCGCCACGGTGATCAACTTCCCAGCCGGAGGCACGGATATCGAGCGCGCGGTGGAGGATACTGCCGAAGCGCTGCATGACGGCGCGCATGAGATCGATCTCGTCCTACCCTATCGGGCGTACCTTGCCGGTGACACGAGGACTACGGCAGGGATGATTGAGGCCGTGCGGGAGATTGCAGGGCGCGCCATTCTCAAGGTGATCCTCGAATCCGGAGCGATGCCGGGGATCGGCCAAGTCACCGAGGCAAGCCGCCTCGCCATCGCCGCGGGGGCGGATTTCCTCAAGACCTCAACGGGCAAGAGCGTCATCTCCGCAACGCCGGAGGCCGCGGAGGCGATGCTCGCCGCTATCCGGGACAGTGATCGCCCTGTCGGATTTAAGGTCTCGGGCGGATTGCGAACCGTGGCCGATGCCGCCCTGTATCTCGCCATCGCCAACCGGATCATGGGGCCGGGCTGGGTCGAGCCGCAGACTTTCCGCATCGGGGCGAGCAGCCTGCATGACGCGTTGACTGCGAGCCTTGGAGGCCGCGCTTGATGCTGCCGCAGGAGCTGATCCGGGCCAAGCGGGATGGACGCATTCTCGCAGATGCCGAGATCGCCAACTTCATCTCCGGTCTCGCCGATGGGCGGGTGACCGAGGGGCAGGCCGCTGCCTTCGCCATGGCTGTGTTTTTCCGTGGCCTGTCACTGGCCGAGCGCGTGGCCCTAACGCGGGCGATGACCCATTCGGGTTCAGTGCTGAATTGGGATTTGCCCGGCCCGGTGCTCGACAAGCACTCCACCGGCGGCGTCGGCGATACGGTCAGCCTCGCTCTGGCACCCATGGTGGCTGCCTGCGGTGGTTACGTACCGATGATCTCCGGCCGCGGCCTGGGCCATACCGGCGGCACCCTCGATAAGCTCGCGAGCATTCCCGGCTACGACGCGACACCCGGCCTCGATCGTTTCCGCAGCGTCACCCGCTCCGTCGGTTGCGCCATCATCGGACAGACGGCCGACCTAGCTCCAGCGGACCGGCGGCTCTACGCCATCCGCGACGTCACCGGCACGGTGGAATCTCTCGACTTAATTACGGCATCGATCCTGTCGAAGAAGCTCGCGGCCGGGCTCGACGGTCTCGTGATGGATGTGAAGACGGGCTCCGGAGCGTTCATGGCGGAGACGAAGGAGGCACAGGTTCTCGCGGAAAGCATCGTTACCGTCGCCAAGGGCGCTGGGCTGAAAACCGTCGCGCTTATCACTAACATGGACGCTCCCCTGGCCTCCTCCGCCGGCAACGCCCTCGAAGTCTCCTATGCGGTGGATTACCTCGCCTGTCGCTCCTGTGAACCAGCCTTCCATGCCGTAACCGTGGCGCTCTGTGCCGAGATGCTGATGCTGGGTGGCCTTGCCAAGGATTTCGACGACGCATCCCGCAGGGTCGAGCAGGCGCGCGACTCCGGACGGGCGCTCGAAATCTTCGGACGGATGCTGGCTGAGTTGGGGGGGCCTGCGGATTTCATCGAAAAAACCGACCAATATTGCTCCGTCGCACCGGTGATCCGCCGGGTGAAGATGACCACGACCGGTACAGTCGCTCGGGTAGAGACTCGCAAACTCGGGCTTGCCGTCATTTCACTCGGCGGCGGCCGTACCCGGCCACAAGACGATATCGACCCGGCAGTCGGCTTCTCGTCACTCGCCCGCCCAGGAGATACAGCCGATCTCCTCGGCATCATTCATGCGCGGACAGAACCCCAGGCCGATGCCGCTGAAGTAGCCCTCCGTGCTGCCTACCGGATCGCCCCCTATGCCCCTCAACCGCCTCCGGACATTGCCCAACGGATCGCTTGAGGAGCACGACAGCTGGCGCTGAAAGAGGAACGGCCCGCGCCGTTTTAGTTCAAAAACTGGCCGGCCTCGCCAGAGAACGCGAGTGTCGTGAATGGCACCGATGCCCATGCCGAAGGCGAGATTCTTTAAGCCCTGGAAAGGGATGGATTGGTCCTATAGGAAACCAAGAAGAAGCCCCAGCGGACGAGCCCGCTGGGGCTTTTTTTACTAGAAGCGATAGTAACCGCCGTGGCGATGCCCGTGATGGTGATGGTGGCCCCAACCGTGATGGCGCGGGCGCCATCCATGATGACCATGACCGCCCCAGCCGTGCCCACGGTGCCCGCCCCAGCCATGGCGATGATGTCCACCCCAGCCATGGTGCCTACGATGGTGATGGTGATGGTGATGGTGCCCGCCCCAACCGTACTGAACAGGAACGATACTGGCCTGTGCCGGATCGGCCAAGGCTACGGAAGGGGAAAGGGGTGCTGCCTGAACGATGCCCGGTGACATGCCAACAACGCCGATGGCGAGGGCCGCAGCGGCAAACCAACCTCTCATCCGATGTGCGAATGCGCGAAACGCCATGTCAGCCTCCGTCGATTGCTACGCCAGGGCGATCCCGGCGCTGTAGCCAGACCGTAGGAGCAATGGGCTGAACCGTGCATGAGCCGGCTCTTCAGCCAACGTTCGCCAGCAATGACTCAGGGACGGCGGTAAACCCAGACCCGTGCTGGCGGAAGGTTGAGCCAAACACGGCTCGAGCGGCTGGCTGTATAGCTCCCGGCATCGCAGCGTTCGGGGATCGGCGGCACCACCGCATAAGTGAACTGCACGAAGGGCGAACCCGGATGCATCATCGTATGCGCGGCATTGAGAAGATCGAGACGTTGCTCAAGAGGTTTGGTGAACAGCGGCAGGCTGGAGACGGTTGCAGCGGCCTTTGAAGTGAGTAACTCACCGATCGTCTGTTTCATGTTGTAGGCGTCGCCGCGCAGGATCGTAGCGCGAGGAAAACGCTTCTGCAGCAATTTGCAGAAATCCGGATTGTACTCCACGAGCACGAGACGTTCCTGCTCGATGCCCCGGCGGATGAGTGCCTCGGTCACCGGACCGGTACCGGGTCCGAGTTCGATCACGGGGCCCGGCGTACGAGGATCGACATAGGATGCCATCATCCGCGCGAGCATCTTGCCCGACGGCGTCACCGAACCGGTAACGAGCGGCCTCTCGAACCAAGAGCGCAGGAAGCGAGCTTCATCCTCCAGCGGCTCCCGCCGTTCACGGACAGAACCGGTAGCGGCGTAGGCTTTGGCGCTGGGTCGGCGTAGCGGCAACAAGATCCACTATCCTCAGATCACGCGTGGGAGGCTAAGGCTAGACGACAAAAGAGCGATGTCCGTCAAGACACAAGCCTCGTATCATCAGGAAGGGCGGAGCGTGCTCGCGGCGGCGATGCAACACCGCCACAGCTACAACGGCAAAGAGCCGGTTTCGATCCGCCGTCGCGGATGAGGACGCCCGTCACGAGCGGGCTGCCCCGCTGAGACCGTCGAAGAAGTCCCGCACCTTCGAAAAGAAGCCTGCGCTCTCAGGGTGGTTCTCTTCGGAGGCCGTACTATTAAATTCTTGGAGGAGCTCGCGCTGACGCTTCGATAGGTTCTGCGGGGTCTCTACGAAGACCTGAATATAAAGGTCGCCGACATCCCGCGACCGCAGGACCGGCATGCCACGACCCTTTATGCGAAACTGCTTAGCGGTCTGCGTCCCCGCGGGGATGCGGACTTCCGTCTGCGAACCATCGATGACCGGCACAGTGATTTCGCCCGACAAGGCGGCTGTCACCATGGAGATCGGGACGCGACAGAAAAGATCGGCACCATCGCGCTGGAAGAAAGTATGCGGCTTGATCGACAGGAAGACGTAGAGATCGCCTGCCGGCCCGCCTCGCAGTCCCGTCTCGCCCTCTCCAGCCAGACGGATGCGCAGACCGTCATCCACCCCCGCCGGGACGTTGATGGACAGCGTGCGTTCTCGCGTGACGCGACCCGCGCCGGAGCAATTTCCGCACGGATTGTCGATGATCTCTCCGCGCCCATGACAAGCCGGGCAGGTACGCTCAATGGCAAAGAACCCCTGGGCCGCCCGCACGCGGCCGTAGCCGCCGCAGGTCTGGCAGGGCTTCGGCTTGGACCCGGCCTTCGCACCGCTGCCGGAGCAGACTTCGCAGGTTACCGCCGTCGCCATCGTGATGGTTTCGGTCTTGCCGGCGAACGCATCCTCAAGAGAGATCTCTAGATTGTAGCGCAGGTCTGCGCCGCGCTCACGGGTCGCGCCACCGCGACCGCCTCGCGCGCCGCCGGCTGCTGCCCCCCCTCGACCATCACCGAAGAAATTATCGAAAATGTCCGACATGAAGTCGCCGAACTCGTTTCCAAATCCGGGGCCACCCGCTCCCCCCTGCTGGAAGGCAGCATGACCGAAACGATCGTAGGCCGCTCGCTTCTGCCCATCGGTGAGCGTCTGGTAGGCCTCGTTGATTTCCTTGAATTTGAGTTCTGCTTCCGCATTCCCCGGATTGCGATCCGGGTGATAGGTCATTGCCAGCTTGCGGAAGGCGACCTTCATCTCGCCGTCGGTCGCGGTCTTTGAGACCCCAAGAATCTCGTAGTAGTCCCGCTTCGACATTCCCCGTCCTCAAAAGTCCCCGGCGGATCTCACCCATCGTCACGGGAATCACGCCATTGTCGGTAACCAGACGTGATGCGGGGCCGGATCACTCCGGCCCCGCATGCAGCGTGCGCCTTATGCCCGCTTCTTCTGGTCCTTGTCATCGACTTCCTGGAAGTCGGCGTCGATGACATCGTCTTTCTTAGTCTCCTCACCGGCAGCGGCATCCGCCCCGCCTTCCGGCGTTTGGCTGGCGGCGTACATCGCCTCACCGAGCTTCATGGAAGCTTGCATCAGATCCGTGGTGCGGGACTTGATGACCTCGGCATCATCACCCTCGAGGGCCGTGCGAAGGGCAGTCATAGCGGTCTCGATGGCGCCCTTGTCGTCGGCCGAGACCTTGTCGCCATACTCCTTCACCGACTTCTCGGTGGCGTGGATCAGGCTTTCGCCCTGGTTCTTCACCTCGACCAACTCACGACGCTTCTTATCCGCCTCGGCATTGGCCTCGGCGTCCTTCACCATCCGGTCGATATCGGCATCCGACAGACCACCCGAAGCCTGAATGCGGATCTGGTGCTCCTTGTTCGTCGCCTTGTCCTTGGCCGTCACGTTGACGATGCCGTTGGCGTCGATGTCGAAGGTCACCTCGATCTGCGGCATGCCGCGCGGGGCCGGCGGGATGCCCATCAGATCGAACTGGCCGAGCATTTTGTTGTCAGCCGCCATCTCGCGCTCACCCTGGAAGACCCGGATGGTGACCGCGTTCTGGTTGTCTTCGGCCGTCGAGAAGGTCTGCGACTTCTTCGTCGGGATCGTGGTGTTGCGGTCAATCAGACGGGTGAAGACACCGCCCAGCGTCTCGATGCCAAGCGACAGCGGGGTCACGTCGAGAAGCAGCACATCCTTGACGTCGCCCTGGAGCACGCCGGCCTGGACCGCCGCACCGATGGCCACGACCTCATCCGGATTGACGCCCTTGTGGGGCTCCTTGCCGAAGAAGGACTTCACCACTTCCTGGATCTTCGGCATGCGGATCATGCCGCCGACCAGAACCACCTCGTCGATCTCGGAGGCCGAGACGCCGGCATCCTTGAGCGCCTTGCGACAGGGCTCGATCGTGCGCTGGACGAGGTCGTCGACCAGGGACTCGAACTTGGCGCGGCTGAGCTTCAGCGCGAGGTGCTTAGGCCCCGTGGCGTCGGCCGTGATGTAGGGCAGGTTGATCTCGGTCTGAGTAGCCGAAGACAGCTCGATCTTCGCTTTCTCAGCGGCCTCCTTGAGGCGCTGAAGGGCGAGCTTGTCCTTCGTCAGATCGATCCCCTGCTCCTTTTTGAACTCGGAGGTCAGGTACTCGACGACTCGGTTATCGAAATCCTCGCCGCCGAGGAAGGTATCGCCGTTCGTGGACTTCACCTCGAACACACCGTCACCGATCTCGAGGATCGACACATCGAACGTGCCGCCACCGAGATCATAAACTGCGATCGTGCCGGTCTTCTTCTTATCGAGGCCGTAGGCCAGGGCGGCCGCTGTCGGCTCGTTGATGATGCGCAGGACTTCGAGGCCGGCGATCTTGCCGGCATCCTTGGTCGCCTGACGCTGTGCATCGTTGAAATAGGCGGGGACCGTGATGACGGCCTGCGTCACCGGCTGACCGAGGTGTGCCTCAGCAGTCTCCTTCATCTTCTGAAGCGTGAAAGCCGAGATCTGCGAGGGAGAATACTTCTTGCCGTCGGCCTCGACCCAGGCATCGCCATTGTCGCCGCGGACGATCTTGTAGGGCACGAGACCCTTGTCCTTCTGCGTCATCGGGTCGTCGTAGGTACGGCCCACGAGACGCTTGATGGCGAAGAACGTGTGTTCCGGATTGGTGACGGCCTGACGCTTGGCCGGTTGGCCGACGAGACGCTCACCGTCGTCGAGGAAGGCGACGATCGACGGCGTGGTGCGCGCGCCTTCCGCGTTTTCGATGACCTTGGGCTGCGTGCCTTCCATGACGGCCACGCAGGAATTGGTGGTGCCCAGATCGATGCCGATTACTTTACCCATGGCGGGATCCCTCTCATGTCATTTGGTCAAGCAGACCGCCGAGCCCCGAAGCGGCCCGGCCCATGGCGGTGAAGAACGAAAGATTGTGAGAGCGGAATTCGAACCAGCCAGAGCGCCTGAAACGCGCCAATCCAGGTCTTAATCCCGCGTCCCGCCGGATATAAGAAGGGTGATGCGGAGCCGCAAGGCGAAGCGTTCCGAACTGCCACGCCGATCCTATCTCCTTCGCGAATCGGGATGTTTGCACGAGGGATGATCGATATTCGGCAGCATGGATCTCAAAAATGTTGCAGGGACGCCACGTCCGCGCCACCCATCACATGCTAGTCTGGAACGTGGAAGACGGGCTTCCGGGCCGTCAAAGCGGGTCAAAAGTCAGTTTGTCGGCGAAAGCATCAGCCCCGGATGTGACATCAGGGTTTCGAAACAGTTGATGCAAGAACGAGAGCCCGACGCACATTCACCGTTCACCAGTCCGGTGCCGCGAGCTCCAAAGGCATGAAAGACTTGATGCGTCCATCCCGCGCCTTCCACCTGCTCCCTGCACTCCTCGTCCTGCCTCTCGTCGCCCTTCCGGCGAACGAAGCCGGGGCGCAGAACTTTTTCGAGGAGCTGTTCGGCATCGGCAAGGCGGCTAAGCCTCCAGTACCACCTCGCGGGGTACCTCCGGCCGGAGCGCCTCAGCCGGGGACGTTGCTGCCGCCGGGCGCACCAGGAGAAACAGCCCCTGAAGCTCCAAGGCCGGCCCCTGCGCCCCCGCGCCCCGTCGTCCTGAAAACACCGAGCGACGACAACATCCTTGGCCAGGAACTCCTGCTCAATGGCCTGACTGGCAGCCTCAAGATCGACAAGGCTGGCAATGCGGCCACCGCGCGGATCACCTTGCCCGGCACCAAGATTTCGCAGCCGAGCGAGACCTGCAAGGTACCGCTATCCGGGGGCTCGCCGATCTCTCTTTCCTCCGAGGGACGTCCCCAGGGCGTGGCGCGCTACGAGATCACCGGCGGTGAATGCCCGCTTCGGTTCGAAATCCTCGAAGGCAGCGTCTTGGTGACACCGATTAGCGGTGGCCGTGTCTGCAGCTTCGCATCGGCAGATTGCGCCACCAATCCGGGCGGACTATGGGGTCCTGCAGCAGCGACCCTAATCCCTCGCTCCGCCGAATTCGACTCTGGACGAGGCGTCGCCGACAAGGCTGTGCGTGATAACTATAAGGTGATGACCCAGCGCGCCCGCGGGCAGGACGTCCGCACCATCGTCACCGAACAGGCGGCTTTCTCCTCCGACCGTGAGCAAACGTGCCGGACCTATGCCCGGGAGGGCGCCCACGGCTTCTGCAACGTGCGTTTCACCGAGGCGCGGGCACTTTCCCTCGCGGCAAGGCTTGGCGCCAATACGAGCACACCGACCGCGAGCACGACGCCCAGGCCTCGTAAGGCGAAGCCGCCGGTGGAGGGTATGAACCCAGACAGCGACGGTTCGCCGATCGGAGAATGAAGCGATACGAGTCGATCCGTTCAGGCTCGCCCTGCGCTGAAGGATAGCATTGCCGGGTCGATACCGTTGCTGCGCAGAGTGCGTTCGTACTTCGTTTCGAGCGCGGCATTGAAGATCATTTCTGGGTCTGCGGGGCAGTTGAGCCAGCCATTAGCGAGAATCTCGCTCTCGAGCTGGCCTGCCTGCCACCCTGCATAACCGAGGGCGAGAACTGCGCTGGCAGGCCCCGCCCCGTTCGCGATGGCCCGTAGAATCTCCACGGTCGCGGTGAGGCAGATCCCATCATCAATGATGAGTGTCGACTGATCGATGTGGAAGTCGTCGGTGTGAAGCACGAAGCCGCGCTTGGCATCCACCGGACCGCCCATGAGCACCGGAATATGGCCCACCTTCTCACGCAGGCGGATCGCGTCGTCCTCACTGGCGATGTCCAACTGGACCAGGAGGTCGGGCATGTTCAGGTCGCTGGCCGGCTTGTTAAGGATAATCCCCATCGCACCATCGGCGGAATGGGCGCAGAGATAGATCACCGACCTTGCGAAGCGCTCGTCCGTAAGGCCGGGCATTGCCACGAGGAACTGACCGTCGAGATAGGCGGAGACCGGATCATGTCGCATCGCATCATGCTACCTGGGCGTGATGGCTTGTCCAGCAGGGATGCGATCCAGCCCATCGATAAGAAGGATGACGACCTCCCTGTCCCTGCTGAAGCGGCGGCGCGTGAATGATGCATCGCTGGAAAATTCGCAGTTCCTAAGCTTCGATGACCTAAGGATCGAAGCGGGAAGTTGGAGGTCCACGGCGTCGGGAAGGGCTGAATCATCATCCTTCCCCACGGATTTTCAGCCCTTGCTAGTTCGGGAAACGGGAACGGCCTTTCGCCTCCTCTTTTCGCTCGAACCCGACTGGGCTGAGGACGACGACCTATCCGTGCCCGCTCGATACGGTCGACGTCCATCAATGGAATGTGGACGGGGGCTCCTTCGCGGAGGCTCGCCTCGACACGCCCCGAGGCTCGGGCTAGACCCTTCTCACCTATCGGGGGTCATCATGGCTCCATTGGCCCATGAGCTCTCGCGCGTCGTGGTGTCAGAACTCGGTCATCGAGACCGGGCATGGGCTCCAGGCGATCTGAGGAGACGACGACGGATGACGATCCAGGTTGGCGACCACCTTCCACAGGTGACCTTTCGCGTGAATGGCGCCGGGGGCCCCGAGGCTAAGACCACCGACGATATCTTCAAAGGGCGCCGTATCGTGCTGATCGGCGTACCAGGCGCATTCACGCCGAGCTGCCACCGCAACCACTTGCCCGGCTTCGTCGAGAAGCAGGAAGAGATCAAGGCACGCGGCGTCGATGCCGTGGCGGTGACCTCCGTCAACGACGTGTTCGTCCTCGAAGCCTGGCAGAAGGCCAGCAATGCCGACGGGATCGAGTTCCTCGCCGACGGCAATGCCGAGTTCGCCAAGGCCATCGGCCTCGACATGGACGGGGCCGGCTTCGGTCTCGGACCGCGCTCTAAGCGTTATTCCATGCTGGTGGATGATGGCGTGGTGCGCGTCCTGAACGTCGAAGAATCTCCGGCCAAGACCGAGATTTCCGGCGTCGACGCCCTGCTCAAGGTCATCTGAACGGTCACATGTCCCGGGGTCGCGGTATCGCGGCCTCGTCGAACATCCTGCTGAGGGCGACCACGTCCGCGTGGTTGCCCGATACGAGATCGGTGATGTCACCGACGAGAAGCGCCTTGGCATGGCGGCAGGCGACACCGTAGCGTCCTGCCATACAGGTGCATCGCAGACGCGGGCCGCTCGGGCGGTCCTCCAGGGTCACCGCGTAGAGATTGCCGCTGCTACCCCGCACGGAGAACCGCATCGCCCCGATCGGCGAGACAGGTGACTCGAACGACCTTGTTTCCCGTTCGACATATCCGGCTGGCAGTCGCGTAACCGGCAGGTGGATCGCCCTTGCCAGGGCAGTGATGTCAGGAGCTCCGTGCTGCCTCGCCGCAGCGAGGGCGATCTCCGCGCAGGCATAGGCGTCCTCACCCGCATCGTGATGTTCGAAACGGATACCGAGCCGGGCGGCGACCTTGCCGAGGCCGCATCCCTCCGGTGCGGGAAACACTTTTCGCGCGATTTGAAGTGTGCAGAGCGAAGCGAAGGCTGGAACGGTCATGCCATAGGCGTGGAGCGAAGCCCGGAGCACACCCATGTCAAAGCCGGCATTGTGAGCGAGTACCAGCCCGGACGAGAGGTCGGGCAGGAACTCCGCCATCACATCCGGGAATTCCGGTTCCTTGCGGACATCCGCCGGCAGGATACCGTGGACCCGGATGTTGCCCAGCGAGAACCGAATCTCACGTGGCCGGATCAGGCGTGATTCACGCCGGACCACCGCACCACCTTCGATCCATGCGAGCCCGACCGCGCAGGCGCTGTCGCGCCGTTCGTTGGCCGTCTCGAAATCGATGGCGAGCGTCGTCACGCCGTCTCCACCATGGCGATCCAATCTTCCTCGCTCACCACTTTGACCCTGTGCTTCTCGGCATCTTTCAGCTTTGAGCCCGCGCCGGGCCCCGCGACGACAAGGTCGGTCTTGGCCGAGACGGAGCCCGAGACCTTGGCGCCGAGGCGTTCAACCGTGGCCTTGGCCTCGCCTCGGGTCATGCGCTCCAGGGTGCCGGTGAAGACAAGGGTCTTGCCGGCGAAAGCGGTCGCAGTGGCGGCCACCGCCATCGGCTCGGTCTTCACTTCTCCGAGCAGGGCGTTGACCGCATCGGCATTGTGAGGTTCGGCAAAGAACGCGATGAGGGAATCGGTGGCCACGGGGCCGATCTCGCCATCGTCGGCGAAGACCCGATAGGGATCGCCGGGACGCTGGTCACGGGCGCGGGCGACGGCTGCATCCACGGCAGCCTCGTCGCCGTAATGGGCGATCAGGTTAGCCCGCTGCGCCGTAGTCGGGCGCCGGCCCGTCCCGACCTCGCTGCCCTCCGCCTCGCCCACGAAACCGAATTCGAGCAACCGGTCCCGCGTCGTCGGCCCAACCCTCGGTACCGCCGAGAGTTCGAGCCAGTCCGGTCCAGCTTGAGCGGCGGCAGCGGCGGCGAGGGCCTGCATCAGGCTCGGCATATCCGGAAAGCGTTTGGCCAGGGCTTTGGCGGTGGACTCGCCAATATGGCGAATCCCGAGGGCGAACAGGAACCGGTTGAGGGCCAGGCTGCGGCGCTCATCGATGGAGGCGAGCAGGTTCTTAATGGCCTTGTCCTCGTCGTCCCCCTTCTTCTTCGCCTTTTTCGGTGGCGGCTCACCTTCGGCGCGACGCTCGGCCGAAAGCGCTTCTCGACGGGCGACGATAGCCTCCTTCAACGGCGCGAATTCCAGGCGGAACAGGTCAGCAGGTTGCTTGATGAGTCCGGCCTCGAACAGCACCTCGATATAGGTCTGGCCGAAGCCTTCGAGATCGAAGGCGTTGCGCGAGACGAAATGCTTCAGGCGCTCCAGTCCCTGCGCCGGGCAGATGAGCCCGCCAGTGCAGCGGCGTACCGCGTCGCGCTGTCCGGTGCGTGGATTGACCTCGCGGACGGCGCGGCTGCCGCAGGCGGGGCAGGTCTCCGGAAAGACATAGGGCTTCGATTCCGGCGGCCGCCGCGCAAGATCGACATCCATCACCTTCGGGATCACGTCGCCGGCACGTTGCACGATGACCGTATCGCCGACGCGGATGTCGCGACCGTCGCGGATCGGCTCGCCGTCCCCGCCAACGCCCTGGACGTAGCCTTCGTTATGAAGCGTCGCGTTCGAAACAACGACACCGCCCACCGTTACGGGCTTCAACCGCGCCAGCGGATTCAACGACCCGGTCCGGCCGACATTGATCTCGATGGCCTCGAGGATCGTGAAGGCCTTCTGCGCCGCAAACTTATGCGCCAGCGCCCAGCGCGGGCTGCGCGAGACGAAGCCGAGGCGTCGCTGAAGAGCCAGATCGTCGACCTTGTAGACGATGCCGTCGATGTCGTAGCCGAGGCCGGCGCGATCCTCCTCGATCGTGCGGTAATGCGCCAGCATGGCTTCCGCGTCTGTGCAGAGCACAGTGCGGTCGTTCACCGCGAATCCCCAGGAGGCGAAGGCCGCGATCATGCGGTGCTGCGTCGTCTCCGGCATCTCCGACATCTCACCCCAGGCATAGGCGAAGAATTTCAACGGCCGCGAGGCGGTGATCTGGGAATCGAGCTGGCGCAGGGACCCAGCCGCCGCATTGCGCGGATTGGCGAAAAGCGCCTTCCCTGCCGCTTCCTGGCGAGCGTTGATGGCGGCGAAATCCGCGTGCGAGAGATAGACCTCGCCACGTACCTCGCAGATCTCCGGCCAACCCGTCCCAGCCAGCACCTCCGGGATGCCCGAGACGGTTCTCGCATTCGCGGTCACATCCTCGCCGACCTCGCCATCGCCGCGGGTGGCCGCCGTGACAAGCTTACCCTCGACATAGCGTAGGGAGAGGGACAGGCCGTCGATCTTGGGCTCGGCAGTGAAGGCAAGCGGCTCATCGGGCAGGTTAAGGAAGCGACGGACCCGGCCCACGAAATCGTGGACCTCCTCATCCGCGAAGGCGTTCCCCAGCGACAGCATCGGCACCGCATGCCGAACTTTAGCGAATTTTTCCGAGGCCTTTGCGCCGACGGAGGCGCTTGCCTGTCCGGTGCCGGCAAGATCCGGAAAGCGGGTCTCGATCGTCTCGAGGCGACGCCGGAGGGCGTCGTATTCCGCATCCGTGATCTCGGGTGCGTCCTCTCCGTGATAGAGCCGGTCTGCCTCCGCGATCTGCTCGGACAATGCGGCGTGCTCGGCCCGAGCCTCCTCGGCGCTCATGGCATCGATCGGGTCGGACAAGGCGGATGCTGGCATGAATACGTTTCGCGGCTTTGGCTGGGGCATCGCGGGGTTTATCACAACCGGGCACGGCGACGGGAGGCCCCACGGATGCGCCTCAGCGGCACGGTGGAGAGGTAACCTTCGGCGGAAGCCATACGAATGGAACAGGCAGTCTCGCGCGAACGTGTGACTGGCCACCCTATATCGTCCCCACGCTCGCCTATTTGAGGGTGAAGACTTTTCCGATGACGGACCTTCATGCCTGCCACACCCGCTTTCTCCGCTCCCTGGCGTGACCGCGCCGGCCGTGTCTCGGGCTTGAAACTCGCGACATTCCTGTTCGCGCTGGCGCCCGGCCTCTGGCTCGCCGCCGCCTATGGGCTCGACGCCCTTGGGCCGAAGCCGATCACCGCCCTCATTCACAGCACAGGAGAGTGGGCGGTGCGCTTCCTGCTGCTGTCGCTCGCAGTGACACCGCTGCGGCGGATCGCGAACTATCCGAAGCTGATCCTGGTCCGACGCATGCTCGGCCTCACTGTCCTCGCCTATGGTGTCGTCCATCTAGGTCTCTATGTCGTGGACCAGAATTTCATCCTGTCGAAGGTGGTGAGCGAGATCGTCTCGCGGTTCTATCTCACGATCGGCTTCGTGGCCCTGCTCGGTCTCACCGTATTGGGGATCACCTCCACGGACGGGATGATCCGCCGTCTCGGCAAAGCCTGGCCGCGCCTGCATAAAACCGTCTACGTCATCGCGGTGCTCGGCCTGTTCCACTACTTCCTTCAGGCCAAGATCGACGTGTCGGCGCCGGTCTACTGGACGGGCCTGTTTCTTCTGCTGATGGGATGGCGGGGAATGCAGCGTTTCCGCCTGCCAATGAACGCGATCACCCTCCTCGGCCTCGCCATCGCGGCCTCCCTCGTCACCGCCCTGGTGGAAGCGGCGTGGTATGGGGTGAAGAGCGGCGTACCCGCCAGCGCGGTGCTCGGAGCCAATCTCGAATTCTACGATGGCCTGCGCCCGGCTTGGTGGGTGCTCGTCACCGGCATCGCGCTGCCCCTGCTCAACGTGATGCGTCCCGCCATGACTAGAGGCGGCAAGGGCAGACCTGCCCCCCACCAGTCCGGGCGGGAAGCGGTCCAGGCGAGCTGAGCGCTTGCTGCAGCGCAGTCCCTCACGCACAAGCTCAGCACCGTCCGGGTGAGTGGGCGTCTCGAACGTGAGGGAATTCCAGCGATGCGTGTCAGGCTTCTTGGAGCGGCTCTCGTTCTGACAGTCCTTCTTCCGTCCTTCGCCATGGCGGAATGCGCGAAGGCCGTGCCGCCAGCCCCGGCGACGCGCCCGACGAAGCCGACCGCCCCCGCCAAGCCGGCTTGCCTCGATGCCAAGGGAGGATGCCCCGGCTGGGAGGCCTACACGTTCAACGACGCGGTGAAGGCTTACAATCTCCAGATCGCGGCCTATCGTCCCCTGGCCGAGGCCTATGTGAAGGCGCTGAATGCCTATGTGAAAGCGAGCGGCGACTACGCGCAGTGTGAGGTGAAATCGCTGCAATAGTGGGGGCTTCGCGGACCCGTGACGCCTTCCCTCGCTTGACCCTCCTTGGGTGCGATGCCACAGCCTGCGGCATCGCCAGCGCCAGACAGGATGTCCGATGTCCGCTCCCCTCGACCTTCTCGTCCTCGGCAACGCCATCGTCGACCTGATCGCTCGGACGGATGATGGATTTCTCGAACAGCAGGGCGTCGCCAAGGGCGCGATGCAGCTCATCGACGAGGACCGGGCGGAGAGCCTGTTCTCGGTGATGGGACCGGCCACCATCGTTTCCGGCGGTTCTGGCGCGAACACCGCGGTGGGCGCGGCTCTCCTCGGCGCGAAGACCGGCTTCATCGGCAAGGTCCGCGACGACGAGCTCGGCGGCCTTTTCGCCCATGATCTCAAGGCGACGGGCGTCTCCTTCACTGTGCCGGCCGCTCCGGAAGGCCCCGCCACCGCCCGCTGCTTCATTTTGGTGACGCCGGATGGCGAGCGCACCATGAACACCTATCTCGGCGCCTGCCAGGGTCTGTCACCGGCCGATGTCGACGAGGCCACCGTGGCGAGTGCCCGCACCGTCTATCTCGAAGGTTATCTGTGGGACCCGCCGGCGGCCAAGGAAGCTTTCCGCAAGGCCGCCAAGATCGCCCACAATGCCGGCAACGCCGTCGCAATGACTTTGTCCGATGCGTTCTGCGTCGGCCGCTACCGCGAGGAGTTTCTGGGCCTCATCCGTGACGGCAGCATCGATATTCTGTTCGCCAATATTGGCGAGCTGAAGAGCCTCTACGAGACGGACAACGAAGAAGCGGCCATCAAAGCTTTGCGCGACGAGCGCAACCAGCGCGGCATGCATCTCCTCGGCCTCGTCACCCGCTCCGCCGAGGGCGCGATCGTGGTCAAGGGCGGCGAGATCCGCGCCATCGAGGCCGCGCCGGTGACCGAAGTGGTGGATACGACCGGCGCCGGAGACCTGTTCGCGGCGGGTTTCCTCGCCGGACATGCCCGCGGCCTCGACAACGTGTCGAGCGCCCGGCTCGGAGCCTTGGCGGCGGCAGAGGTGATCCAGCATATCGGCGCCCGGCCGCAGCACGACCTCGTGGCCCTGGCCAAGGCGCGCGGCCTCCTCTGAAATCACCGCCATAGCACCCCCCTTTCGACCGCCATCGGACGCGATTTACGAAGAAGCGGTAGATGGGTCCGATTCCGGTGCGGGAGGCCCGCGAAAGCGGGCTTGCGAGGCTCAACCGAGCAGGCGCTCAAACAGCGATCTGACCTCGGCGCGGCGTTCATCGAGTTCCGCCGCCAGGGTCGCGGCATCCGGCAGGCCCATGGCGATGGCGAGCCGCGTCAACGCCACCGACGCGCCCGCCTTCGATTCCGCCTCGCCCATGAGACGTTGCCAATGGAGCACGTCGTCGAAGAGGCGATAGGCCTCGCCGAGCCGTCGCGCCTCGTTCACCGGCAGAAGGCCCCGATTACCAGCCTCGGCGAAGACGGAGGATGCATCGAGGCCGATGAGACCGGGATGGCGCTCAGCATGGGCCAGGGTCAGGGCCTGGGCCATGAAGTCGAGATCGAGCAATCCTCCGGGCGCCAGCTTGAGATCGAGCGGCCCCGCAAACCCTTTCTCACTGGCCACAATCTGGCGCATGTCGCGAACCGCGCGGAAGACCTCCGCCGTCTCGCGCTTCAGCCCGACGATGATCTGGACCTGCGCCATCACCTCGTCGCCGAGACTTCGATCCCCGGCGACGACCCGGGCTCGGGTGAGCGCCATGTGCTCCCATAGATCGGCCTCCCCCTGCTGATAGGGGAGGAAACTCCGCATCTGCACCGCCACGGGCCCCTGCCCGCCGCCGGGACGCAGGCGAAGATCGACCTCGTAGAGACCGCCGCGCCGGGTCAGTGCGGTCAGCGCCGCGACGAGGCGTTGCGTCAGCCGGTTATAGGCCATGACCGCATCGATGGACTTCGGCCCGAGGCTCGTCCGGTTCTCCGCATCGAAATCGTAGAGCACGACGAGGTCGATGTCGGATTCCGCCGTCATCTGGTTGGCCCCGAGCCGCCCGAGGCCGAGGACGACACAGCGCCCGCCGGACACCTCCCCATGCTCGGCAAAGAACTGGCGGGAGACCGCATCGAGGCTTGCCGCCACGACGGCATCGGCGATGCCCGCATAGGCCCGCCCCGCCGCCTGCGGCGAGAGGATGCCCGTGAGCAGTCGCGCGCCGGTGACGAAGCGCAATTGCCGCGCGGCGTCCCGGCTGCGGTCGAGGAAATCCTCATAGGCCGCCGGTTTGCCGACCAGCCCGTGATACTGCGCGGCGATGTCCTCGGCATCGACCTTCGGCACGACGAAGGCCGGGTCGATGACCGTGTCGAGGACATGGGGACTGAAGGCGACGGTCTCGGCCAGGCGCGGAGCGCTTCCCAACAGGTCGGCGAAGAGCAGGCGCAGACGATCGTTCGAGCGCAGGATGGTGAGGAGTTCCACCGCCGCCGGCATCCGCGCGAAGGCGCGGTCGAGGGTATCCAGGGCCACATCGGGGTTCGGCGTGCCGCCGAGCGCCTGCATCAAGGCCGGGACGAGCTCGGTGAGAACCTCGCGGGCACGCGCCGTGCGCACAGCGGGGCGACGACCGAAATGCCAGCCGCGCACCGTCTCGGCCACGCGCTCGGGATCGGCAAAGCCCAGGGTCCGGAGGGTGGCGAGGGTCGCGGGATCGTTGTCCGTCCCGCTGAAGACGAGATTTCCCACGGAAGCCGACAGGTCCGGTTCCGCCTCGAACAACAGGGCATAATGCGCCTGCACGCGCCGGGCGTGATGGAGCAGTTCCGTCTCGAAGGCCTTGGCATCGGCGAAACCGGCGAAACGGGCGAAGCTCTCGAGGCCGGCCTCTTCGGTCGGCAATCGTTGCGTCTGCTCGTCATTCACCATCTGCAGGCGGTGCTCGATGGTGCGCAGGAAATCGTAGGCTTGGCCCAGCTCGTCGCGCGCGGTGCCGTCGATCCAGCCTTCCTCGGTGAGCGCCGCCAGCATCGCGATGGTGCGGCGGCCGCGCAGGTCCGGCCGTCTCCCGCCGAAGACGAGCTGCTGGGTCTGGACGAAGAACTCGATCTCGCGGATGCCGCCGCGCCCGAGCTTGATGTCGTGCCCGGCGACCGCGATCGTGTCGTGCCCGCGCACGGCATGGATCTGGCGCTTCATCGCATGGACGTCGGCGATGGAGGCGAAGTCGAAATACTTGCGCCAGACGAAGGGCCGCAAGCCCGCCAGGAAGTGTTCGCCCGCCTCGATGTCTCCGGCGATCGCGCGCGCCTTGATATAGGCGGCGCGCTCCCAGTTCTGGCCGAGATTCTCGTAGTAGAGATAGGCCGAGTTCAGCGAGATGGCCGTCGGCGTCGATCCGGGATCGGGGCGCAGGCGGTAATCCACGCGATGGACGTAACCCTCGGCGGTGCGCTCCTGCAGCAGCTTGGCGATCCCCTGCGCGAGTTTGGAGAAGAACGGCGTCGGAGCCAGTCCTTCCTTCAACCGCGCGATATCGGGATCGAAGAACACGACGAGGTCGATGTCGCTGGAATAGTTGAGCTCGCCGGCCCCGAGCTTGCCAAGGCCGAGGATGACGAGGCCGGATTTGAGCTGCGGGCTCGCGATGTCATGGGGGTAAAACCGCCCGGCCTCGGCTGCCTGCAACAAAAGAGCTTCGGCAGCCGCATGAACGGAGGCATCGGCGAAATCGGAGAGCGCCTTGGTCACCGTCGCCAGGGGCCAGAGCCCACCGATATCGGCGAGGGCCACCAGAAGGGCATGATCACCGCGGTTGCGTCGAAGCTCGGCGGCGACGGCGTCGAGATCGCGGACCTCTCCGGATTCCTGGCGTGCGGCAGAGCGCTGCCGGGCGATGAGGTCGGCCACCACGCGTTCGGGCGATCGATCCAGCATCGCGGCGACGTGCCCGGGGTCTCGGACGACACGCTGCCATAGAAAGGGAGAATGGTCGGCGAGGCCAAGAAGCAGCGCTCGTCCCGCCTCATCGAGATGGGCGAACGCGGCCTCGACCTCCTTGAGCCGTGCCGCCGCACGCTCGGGATCCATCAGGACGGGCGCCCTCGTCAGGCGCTGGGTCAAAGGCGCTTCCTCGGTCACGGGCTGTCCTTTCCCGGCTCAGCGGGTTCAGCAAAAGCGGGCACTGGTTCTACGTCAGAAAACGCGCGACACTTCAAAAGCCCAAGCTCGTGGTGGAAATCTGACGGAAGGTACCCGCCTTGGGCGTCCGCGATGGGTGAGAAGCGGGCTTTCGCTCTCCGCCCGGAATCGGACGTTCCGTATTCGGCCCATGTCGGTCCGCATGGAAAGCCGTCGAGGTTTTCGAAAAGCGGCCATTCGTCGGCCGGTAAACCGGCTCTGAGTGGTGAGGGAACGGAGGATTCGAGCGCAAGAAACCGGACGCGCGTCACCCAGGTGAGATCGTAACAAGAGGCGAACCCGCGAGAGGTCCGTCATGCCCCCTGCCGTGAACCGTACAATGTCTGCGCCCGAATGGGCGATGTTGCTTAGCCTTTCGGTGCTCTGGGGTGGATCGTTCTTCTTCACGCGCGTGGCGCTCTCCGCTCTGCCGCCGTTCACCCTCGTCGTCCTACGTGTCGGGCTCGCAGCGTTGATCCTCAACACCGTCGTGCCCCTCTCGGGCCTCAGAATGCCGCGCGAGGCGCGGATCTGGGCCGCCTTCCTCGGCATGGGCTTGCTCAACAACGCCGTTCCCTTCTGCCTCATCGTGTGGGGCCAAACCCACATTGCTTCAGGGCTCGCTGCCATCCTGAATGCGGCCACGCCACTATTCACCGTCGTTGCTGCCCACGTTTTCACGTCCGACGAGAGGATGACGGGCAACCGGCTCGTCGGCGTGTTCATAGGTCTTGCTGGCGTTGCGGTGATGGTCGGGCCAACCGTCCTGGCGGGCCTCGGGGCCGACCTGCTGGCGCAGCTTGCTGTACTCAGTGCGGCCTTGTCCTACGCCTTAGCTGGCATCTTTGGGCGGCGCTTCCTGCGGATGGGCGTTCAACCGCTCGCGACAGCCACAGGGCAAGTGACGGCGTCCGCGCTCATGCTTGTGCCCATCGCCATGGTTGTAGATCGACCATGGACCTTGCCGCTGCCGGATGCATCGGCGTGGGGCGCGGTCTTCGGTATCGCCGCCTTGTCTACAGCGCTCGCCTACGTGCTGTATTTCCGCATACTAGCAACGGCAGGGGCAACGAACCTACTCCTCGTCACCTTCCTCATTCCAGTATCAGCCATCATACTGGGGGCAGCAGTGCTGGGCGAGCGACTGCAACCGCAGCACTTCATCGGCATGGTGCTGATCGGTTGCGGGCTTGCGGCCATCGACGGCCGCCTCTTGACCTTCAGTCAGCGGCGGCGACGCATTCCGCCCGACGTATATCAAGGGCGGGATATCTAAGTGGCATGGTCGGGACCATCCTCTCAGGATCGTAAGCGAGCGGGGGGGATGGCCGCTTTCATGCATCTGTCGCCCGGAAGCAGGCCGTTTCAAACCCACCTCGACCCGGTCGTTGGCCTTTGCCTCGACGGCCTGAGAGCCGACCTTTCGAGAATCGACAAGGGGGTCGGGACGGACCCAGGCCGTCGGTTCCATCCGTCGGATGTCGACCACCAGATGGAGCATGGGCTCGCCAACGCGGGCCTGCTTTGGATCTCTCAAAGCAACTCCCGCTGCGCCGTTGTGCCGTGAGCGAGAGACGACGGCGACGGTAAGTTTTGTAAGGCAGTTTCAGGCCGGGAGGGTCATGACGACGCGAAGTCCCGGCTGATTGTCTTCCAGCGCGAGTGTGCCCTGATGAAGGCGCACCACCGCATTGATGAGACTGAGCCCTAGACCGAATCCCGGTAGCGACCGCGCTTCCTCCAGGCGGACGAACCGGCCGAGGACGCGCCCGCGCGCATCCTCGGGAATGCCCGGACCATTGTCGGAGACGATGACCGCAATGCCGGATCCGCGCTCTTCGGCGGTGACACGCACCGTTCCGCCGGCGCCGCCATATTTCACAGCATTGTCGATGAGGTTGGCGAGGGCCTGGCCCACGAGTTCGCGATTGCCACGGATCATGAGCCCTTCGGGCGCCTCGATGGCCAGTTCCATCCCCCGCTCGGACGCCAGTGCCTCATAGAGTTCGCCCACCCCCTGCGCCACGAGGCCGAGATCGAACCGGGCCATGATCTCCTGCGCGTTTCCGGCCTCCAGCCGCGCGATCATCAGCAGGGCATTGAAGACCCGGATCAGGCCGTCGCTCTCCTCGATGACGCCCTCCATGGCGGCACGCAATTGCTCGGGCGTATCGGCGCCGTGAAGCGCTTCGTCGGCGCGGTTTCGCAGCCGGGTGAGCGGGGTCTTGAGATCGTGGGCGATATTGTCGGAGACTTCGCGCAAGCCGCGCATCAACTCGCCAATACGCTCGAGCATCTCGTTGAGATTGCTCGCCAAGCGATCGAGTTCGTCGCCATTTCCGGCCACCGCGAGCCGCCCATCGAGGTCGCCGGCCATGATCCGGCGCGTCGTCTCCGTCATGGCATCGACTCGCCGGAGAACGCGGCTGGCCACGAACCATCCCCCGACGACCCCGAGGATGACGACCAGGGCCACCGAGGACCCGAAGGTCGTGGCGATGATGGAGCGCAGCCGGTCACGCTCCTCCACGTCGCGTCCGACGACGAGACGGAACCCTCCGGGGAGAACGAAGACCTGCAGAATGGCGTGGCGGTCGAGCACGTCGGATTGACCGCTTCGGGCATAGGCGGCCTCGGTCTGGCCCGGTTGGGCCAGGGTTCCGTCGGCGAGCGCTCCGACATTGCCGACGACCCGTTCTCCCGCCGCCGTCGTCACCAGATAGAGGGAGGCTCCCGGTTCGCCGGCCCGGCGTTCGACGACGGAGATCAGCCGGCGCAAACCTCCTGCCTTGTACTGTTCGGACAGGCCGTTGATCTCGGCCTCGATGGTCGACACCATCTGGTCGTCGAGCACGCGGCTCGCATTCCAGGCGACATAGCCCAAAGCCAGGAAGGCGAATGTCGCGAAGACGACCAGATAGGCGAAGGACAGCTTGAAGGCCGTCGTCCGGAACAGGTTCCGGATACGCGCGGGCAGACCGTCGGCCTCGCTCACGGCGTGTCGGACGAGCGCGAGGAATCGTCCGGTCGCAGGATATAGCCGGCACCGCGGATCGTATGGATCAGGGCGGTGTCGAAATCCTTGTCGAGCTTGGCCCGCAGGCGTGAGACATGGACATCGATGACGTTGGTCTGCGGGTCGAAATGGTAGTCCCAGACATGTTCGAGCAGCATCGTGCGGGTCACGACCTGCCCGGCATGGCGCATGAGATATTCGAGCAGACGAAATTCGCGGGGTTGAAGCAGAATTTCATGACCGCCGCGGGTGACGCGGTGCGACAGGCGATCGAGATGCAGGTCCCCCACATGATAGGACGTCGCCTCGGCGGTGCCGGGTGTGGATGCACGGCGCCGTGCCAACACCTCGGCGCGTGCGAGGAGCTCGGAGAAGGCATAGGGTTTCGGCAGATAATCGTCGCCACCGGCCCGCAGGCCTTTCACCCGGTCGTCGACCTGCCCGAGCGCCGAGAGGATCAGGATCGGCGTGGCGACTTCCTGCTCGCGCAGGGACCGAACCAGCGACAATCCGTCGAGCTTCGGCAACATGCGGTCGACGATGAGGACATCGTAATCGCCCTCCCGCGCCATTGCATAGCCATCCAGCCCATCGACCGCATGGTCCGGCACGTGACCGGCTTCCTTGAAAGCCTTGACGAGATAGGAGACCGCCTCGCGGTCGTCCTCGATGATGAGAAGACGCATGGGGCCGGACGATACGTGGTCGGGAATGCGCGGGAAAGCCGCTTGAGCTTGGATCGGCACGAAGCCCCCTCCCCTCTTCTGAGACAGGATGGGACTGTGCCGGGCCTCGCCTTACCTCCCTTTGGCCGGATCATGACCATCCGGTAAGGAAAGCGACTTTGGAACGCAAAACGCCCGCCTCGGATGAGGCGGGCGTTTT